>NZ_JBFAMU010000597.1:0-2800 GCF_040656655.1 Micromonospora sp. NPDC049799 | reverse complement strand
AGGGTCGCCGCCGCGCCGACGACCAGCGCGAGGTGCACGACCGGAGCGACCCGCCGGGCCCGTCCCGGACCGGCGGCCCGGGCGTACGCGACCAGCGCCACCACCGCGGCGATCACCAGCAGCACGGGGTAGAGCAGCCCGAACCACCGCGCCCAGGGGGCGCACCCGTCGATCGGGCAGAGATTGTGGGCCAGCGGCACCCCCTCCAGCAGCGCGCCGCGCACCCGCTCCGACCACGTCGGGATCGACCCGGCCCGGGTGCTGATCTCCCGGAACACCGACAGCGAGTCCTCCCCGGGCGGGGCGACCAGGTTGCCGCGGATCATCGGGGCGACACCGACGGCGAACCCGACCACCAGCAGCAGGCCCGGCCAGCCCAGCAGTTCCCGCCGCACCACCCACAGCAGCACCAGGCCGGCCACCCCCAGGTACGGCAGGATCAGCCAGTCCGACCACACGGCCAGCCCGGCGAGCAGGCCGAACGCCCCGACGGCCAGCTGGCGGTGGCGGACCGTTCCCCGGGCGAGCCCCACCGTCACCAGGAGCATCACCAGGACCGCCACCTTCACCTCGGGCCGCCCACCGACCACGGTGAGCTGGTCCCGGACCACCCGTTCCGACCCGAGCGCGAGCAGGCCGACGACGAACGTGGCGAACCACGGCGAGGCGATCCGCCGGGTCAGCCGGTGGATCAGCCAGAGGAACAGCGCGTACAACGCCAACAGCGGCAGCCGCAGCACCGGCCAGCTCGGCCCGGCGATCGCGATTCCGGGCGCGGCCAGGTACGACTCCAGCACTCCCATGTAGCGCTGCCCGTAGAGGAAGACCGGGAACTCCCGCCCCTGGGCGATGTGCAGCGCGATGAGTCCGAAGGTGGCCTCGTCGCTGTTCGACGGCGGCACCGTGGCAAGGGTCAGGACCAGCCGGTACGCGACTCCGGCGACCCCCAGGAGCAGCGCGACGAGCGCCGGCCGGTCGAGCCGGGGACGCCACCGCCCCCCGCGTTCATCAGATTGCGACACGACCAACGCCCCCGTCGTCGTCCCGACCGGAGTGTTTCACGTGGTCGCGGGGGGCCGGGGCGGTTCGCCGTGAAGGGGGTGCCGGTGGTGCCGCCGGGCGCCCGCCGGCGAATCGCCTCGCGTGGCCGAGGCGGCCGGCTTGTGGCAGGGTTGCACCGTGCCACCCACTCCCGCTGGCCAGCTGGCCATCCCCAACCTGCACCGGGCCGCGCGGATCGAGGACGCCGTCCACCATCTCGTGTCGCGACGGCTGCGGCGGACCGGGTGGCGGACGAACGTCATCGCCTACACCGGCTACGGTGCGCCCGGCTGGGTACGGGTGATGTGTCGGGTGCTGCTGGGACGACCGGACACCCGCCAGCGCGGCCGGCTGGAGAAGGTCCGGGGCTGGCGCAGCTTCACCACCCTGCCCGCCAAGCACGTCACGGTGACCATCGAGGCCGGCGGGGTGACCCACGAGACGCAGGCGGACCGCAGCGGCTTCGTCGACGTCACCGTCGAGGCCCACCTGCCGCCCGGCTGGGGTTCGGTGCGGATCAGCGTGCCGGACGCCGAGCCGGTCGAGGCGCCCGTCCGCATCCTCGACCCCGAGGTGCGCTTCGGCATCCTCTCCGACATCGACGACACGGTGATGGTCACCGCGCTGCCCCGCCCGCTGCTCGCCGCGTGGAACACGTTCGTCCTCGACGAGCACGCCCGCAACGCGGTGCCCGGCATGGCGGTGCTGTACGAGCGGCTGGTCACCGCCCACCCCGGTGCCCCGGTCTTCTACCTCTCCACCGGCGCGTGGAACGTCGCCCCCACGCTCACCCGCTTCCTGTCGCGGCACCTCTACCCGGCCGGGCCGCTGCTGCTGACCGACTGGGGCCCGACCCAGGACCGCTGGTTCCGCAGCGGCAAGGAGCACAAGCGGATCACCCTGGCCCGGCTGGCCAAGGAGTTCCCGGAGGTCAAGTGGCTGCTGGTCGGCGACGACGGGCAGCACGACCAGGAGATCTACCGGGAGTTCGCCGCCGCCCACCCGGAGAACGTGGCCGGGGTGGCGATCCGACGGCTCTCGCCCACCCAGGCCGTCCTCGCCGGTAGCCTGCCCGCCCCCGCCGGCAGCTCGTCGGCCGGTCCGGTGGGGCAGAAGTGGCTCTCCGCCCCGGACGGCGCCGGCCTGTGGAAGCTGCTGCGGGACGCGGGCCTGGTCTGAGCGACGACCGGCCCGCGCCCCACACCGCCACTCAGTCGGTACGCGACGCTCCGGCCGGTTCGGGCAGGAGGTCCGCGCAGCCCGGCACCCGGGGATCGGCCACCTGGTAGACGGCGCCCGCCGTCCCGTCGCCGTTCACGCCCGACGTGCCCCTCGCCTGCCCTGGCACGACGCCCTGGTCCTGTGCGGCGCCCTGGTCCTGGGCCGCCGCCTCCGGCGCCTGGCGGGCGGCGCGAACCTGCTGGACGATCGCACGCAGCTGCTGGATCCGGGCGCGGATCTGGGCGATCCGGTTGGCTACCCGCTCACGGGCGGCCGCGCCCTGGGCGCCGCCGCCGGCCTGCTGCCCGCCGTTCCCAGCCTGCTGCCCGCCATCGTCGTCCTGCCGCTCGTCGTCGTCGGCCTGGTCGTCGTCGGCCTGGTCCGCGTCGCCCGCCTGTTCGGCCTCCGCGGCCTGCTGCCCGTCGGCCTGGTCGGCCGCCGCCTGCTGCCGGGCCGCGCGCCCGGCCTGGAGGATGCCCGCGATCAGGCCGAGGAGCCCGCCGACCGCGCCGAAGACCGCCGCCGCCCGACCCGCGCC
>NZ_JBFAMU010000596.1:0-2808 GCF_040656655.1 Micromonospora sp. NPDC049799 | reverse complement strand
GGCGTGGTCGAGGCGGGCTGTCAGGGCACCATGCGGGCGATCGTGCGCCCACACCGCCGGCGACGACCCCGGGCGGCCGATCCGGACGGCGCTGCGGCAGGCCAAGCAGCTCGCCGAGACCGGCGAGGTGCTGCGCGCGGACCGCCCGGCCATGGACCGCGCGGGGCCGCCGGGATGAGGGCGCTGTGCTGGATGGGTGCCGGCGAGCTGGAGGTACGCGAGGTGCCCGACCCGGAGCTGCGCAACGGCCACGACGCCGTCGTGCGGGTACGGCGCAGCGCCACCTGCGGGGGTGACCTGCCGCTGCTCGCCGGCCGCGTGCCCTACCTGGCCGTCGGGGACGTGCTCGGGCACGAGTTCCTCGGCGAGGTGGTCGAGGTGGGTCCGGAGGTGCGCCGGCACCGGGTGGGCGACCGGGTGGTGGTGTGCGCCGGGGTGGCCTGCGGCGCCTGCTGGTACTGCCGGCGCGACCTCTTCGCCTGCTGCGACAACGGCAGCGCGGACCCGGCGGTCGCCGAGGAGTCCTGGGGACACCCGACCGGCGGGGCGTTCGGGCAGCCCCGAGCGATGGGCGGGTTCGCCGGCAGCCACGCCGAGTACGTCCGCGTCCCGTACGCCGACGTCGGGGCCTTCACCGTCCCCGAGGCGGTGGAGGACGACCGGGCGCTGTTCGCCTCCGACGCCGCACCGGCCGCCTGGATGGCCGCCGACCTCGGCGGCGTACGCCCGGGGGACGTGGTGGCGGTGTGGGGGGCCGGCGCGGTCGGTCAGCTCACCGCCCGGGCCGCGGCCCTGCTCGGCGCGGAACGGGTCATCGTCGTCGACCGGCACCCCGACCGGCTGCGGATGGCCCGGCGGCACGCCGGTGCCGAGACGATCGACTACTCGCTCGCCGACGTCCCCGCCGAGCTGCGGGAACGCACCGGCGGCCGGGGTCCGGACGTGTGCGTCGAGGCGGTCGGCGCGGGCTGGGACGGTGACACGCCCCGGTCTCTGGCGGACCGGTTCACCGGCCGTCCGGAGCGACCCGACGCGGTACGCGAGGCGGTGCACGCCTGCCGCAAGGGCGGGTCCGTGTTCGTGCTCGGCGAGTTCACCGGCTTCGTGGACGCCTTCCCGCTCGGCGCGGTCACCGCCAAGGGGCTCACCGTGCGGGGTGCCCGGCAGCACGGGCAGCGCTACATCCCCATGCTGCTGGAGCGGATGGCCTCGGGCGAGCTGCGCACCGAGCACCTGGCCACCCACGAGCTGCCGCTGGAGCAAGGGCCGCAGGGGTACGGGCTGTTCCGCGACCGGGCCGACGGCTGCGTCCGCACGGTCCTGGTGCCGTAGCCCCGTGACCGGCGGCCGGGCGGGTGGCAGACTCGGCGGATGCGTGACGACCGCCCGTACGACCTCGTCCTGTTCGGCGCGACCGGTTTCACCGGGGCGCTCACCGCGGAGTACCTGGCCCGCAACGCGCCACCCGGGCTGCGCTGGGCGCTCGCCGGACGCAACCCGGAGAAGCTCGCGACGGTCCGCGGACGGCTCGCCGCGATCGACCCGGACCTGGCCGGGCTGCCCCTGCTCACCGCCGACGTGACCGACGCGGAGTCGCTGCGGGCGGTGGCGGAGAGCGCCCGCGTCGTCGCCACCACCGTCGGGCCGTACGTGCACCACGGCGAGCCGCTCGTCGCGGCGTGCGCCCGGGTTGGCACCGACTACCTGGACATCACCGGTGAGCCGGAGTTCGTCGACACCGTGTACGTGCGGCACCACGCCGAGGCGGTGCGCACCGGAGCCCGGCTGGTACACACCTGCGGCTTCGACTCGGTCCCGCACGACCTGGGCGTCTGGTACACGCTCAAGCATCTGCCCACCGACGGGCCGGTCACCGTCGACGGGTACGTCCGGGCCGGCGGCAGGTTCTCCGCCGGCACCTACCACTCGGCGCTGACGGCGTTCTCGCGTACCGGTGAGACGAGCCGGGCCGCGAAGGAGCGCCGGGCGGTCGAGCCCCGGCCGGAGGGTCGCCGGGTACGCGCCGTACCGGGGAAGGTCGGCCGCTCGAAGGACATCGGCAGGTGGGCGGTGCCGCTGCCCACCATCGACCCGCAGGTGGTCCGCCGCTCGGCCGCCGCCCGCCCGGAGTACGGCCCGGACTTCCGCTACCGGCACTTCGCGGCGGTGAAGCGGCTGCCGACGATCCTCATCGCCGGTGCGGGGTTCGCCGGCCTGGTCGGGCTGGTGAAGGTGCCTCCGACGCGGCGCTGGCTGCTGGGCCGGCTCGCCTCCGGCCAGGGGCCGACGCCGGAGCAGCGGGCCAAGGCCTGGTTCCGGGTGCGGTTCGTGGGCACCGGCGGCGGCCGTCGGGTGGTGACCGAGGTGTCCGGCGGCGACCCCGGGTACGACGAGACGGCGAAGATGCTCGCCGAGTCGGCGCTGTGCCTCGCGCTCGACGACCTGCCGGCCACCTCAGGTCAGGTGACCCCGGTGACGGCGATGGGCGACGCGCTGCTGGACCGGCTGGTGAAGGCGGGCATGACCTTCCGCGTGGTGCAGGACGGTTGACCCTCGACCAGCTTGAGGGGACAGGATCAGTCGTCGTGGAGAGCGACCTGCGCAGCATCGGCGAGCTGGCCCGGGCCAGCGGCCTGACGGTCAGCGCCCTGCGGTTCTACGACTCGGCGGGCGTGCTGGTGCCGGCCCTGGTCGACCCGGTCACCGGCTACCGCTGGTACACCGACGACCAAGTGCGGCCGGCGCGGCTGGTCGCCGGGCTGCGCCGGGTCGGCATGCCGGTCGCCGGGATCGCCGCCGCGGTCCGCG
>NZ_JBFAMU010000595.1:0-2809 GCF_040656655.1 Micromonospora sp. NPDC049799 | reverse complement strand
GTGGTCTACGCCAAGTGGCAGGGCAACGGCGCCCACGTGTTCAACGTGGAGAACGTCGGCGGCACCGTGCGGTTCGTCGATGGTCAGAACGCCGGGCGGCGCCGTCGACGAACCCGCGGATCGTGCCGCCGGCGGCCTCCAGGCGCAGCGTGTACCAGGTGCCGGTGGCAACGGTCAGCGACGCCGAGCCGAGCACGGTCACCGAGCTGCCGTTGACCACCTGCAACTCGGCGCGGTTGGTGTTGGTCAGCGCCAGCCGGTACATCCGGGTGGAACTCTCCACCCGGGCGGCGATGCCGACGACGCGGTTGCTCCCGTTGAACGACAGCGGCTTGACCCGGGCCTGGACCTGCTGGTCGGTCCAGCCGGTCTGACCGGCGAACGCCCGCGCCAGTTCGCTGCCGGCGTTGCCCTGCCGGTAGGCCGGCGAGCCGTCGGCGACCACCGACCAGTCACCGCCGGACTTCGACCAGCCGTCGGCGTTGCCGTCGTCGAAGTCGTCACTGAACAGGGTGGCGGCGTGGGCGCCGGTGGTGACGCCGACCGCGAGCGCGAGGGCGGTCAGCCCCGCGCCGGCCACGGCCAGCACTGTCCTGGGTCGGATGCGCACGGGTACTCCTCGGTGGTGGGGGTGCGGCCCGCCGGCGGCGGACCCGTGGTGTCCTGCGGAGCTGACGGGACGGGTCAGCGCAGCAGGCGGTCGGCGCCGGCCAGGGCGTCGACGACGGGCGGGACGAGCGGGGTCGGCAACGACGGGCCGCGGCGCAGTGTCGGCGTCCAGCCCGCGTCCGGGTTCAGGTCCACGTCGTGGGCGGCGTTGTACGCGGCGGTCAGGTCGACCGGCCCCACGTGCCCGTCGGCGGTACGGACCCAGGTGCCCCGGGTGGTGATCGCGGTGCCGCCCCAGTCGCGGATCAGGTCCTCCGGTGCGGCGCCGCCGGTGAGGGTGAAGAAGTTGTTCTCCGCGTGGATGGCGGACTGCACGCCGACGCCGAGGGCGTAGTCGAAGCCCGGCCCGCCGACGCGGTAGTGGTTGTGGTGCACGTCGACCTGACCGAAGCGCACCCGGGGCAGCCGTTGCAGGGTGCCGTCGAAGAGGTTGTGGTGCAGGCTGACCTTCAGGCGGCCGACATCCGGGCCGACCGTGTTGGACGACCCGATCAGCATGACCTTGTCCCGCCCGACGAACCGGTTCCAGGAGGCGGTGACCAGGCTCGCGGTGTGGGTGACGTCCAGCGATCCGTCGTGCACCTGGTAGGGCCGGCCGAAGAGGACGGGCTGGGCGCTGTCCGGGTTGTCGCCGTCGGTGAAGGTGTTGTGGTCGATCCACACGTGTTCGCTGCGGCGCACCGAGATCTGGTCGTACTGGGAGTTCCAGTTGCCGGCGTCGCCGTCGGTGGGGGACCAGGCGGGGAAGCAGTCCCGGGCGTCGTCGAGGGTCAGGTTGCGGACGATCACGTTGTCGACGCTGTCGATCATCAGGGTCAGACCGGTCAGCCGGGCGCCCCGCAGGCCGATGATCGTCGTGTTCGCGCCCACGTTGATCTGCGTCTGCCGGGTCTGGTTGGCCACCGAGCGCACCCGCGCGGCCTCCAGCGGCCCGCTCGGCGTCAGCCGGCCCCAGACCGCCGGGTCGTACGTGGCCAGGTACGCGTCGAGCGTGTACCCGGGATCGGCGAGGTCGGCGCAGTCGAGGAGGGTGCCATCGTCGCGGGAGAAGCCGTCGACGACGCCGTCCACGTAGACGATCTTCGGGGTGGCGTTGGTGCGGTTGGTGGCGTTGTCGCCCCCGAGCGCGTCGACCAGCTCGGCCCGGGTGCGGACCACGTGCACCTGCTCCGGTGCGGCGGCCGAGCCGCCCGTGGTGCCCGTACCGTCGGCCGCCCAGCCGTCACGAGCCGGCAGCGCCTGCCGCCCCAGGAGCCGGGCCGCCGGTGGGATCCGTCCGTCCGGTCCGGAGACGGTCGCACTGTCGGTGGTCGGGGCGGCTGTCGCCGCCGTCGCCGGAACGAGTGTCCCGGTCAGCGTGAGCGCCACGACGACCAGCGCCGCGCCCGCTCCAGGTCTGCGCATGATGTCCTCCGCCTGTTCCTGTCGTTGGTCTGCCACAGGACAACGGTAGGGTTAGCCATCTATAGTAATCAATGCGTTGGATGTGCAGGTTCGTTGCAATCGTCCGGGACAGGGGGTGCCACCCCCGCCGCTCGCCGTCGGGGTAGGTATGGCTATGTCCGATTCGTCGGGCGGTCACCCCCCGAGATCGTTTGCACGGTGTTGCGGTCCCGGCCGGTCGGCGAGGTCGACCCGGTGCGGCGCGGTCGCCCAGGGCACCCCGAACTCCGAGGGCAGTTCCCCCCGCTCGGTGGTCCGCCGCAGCACCGCGTTCACCCCGCGTACGGTCAGCACCCGGTCCGCGCCCGCGCCCGACGCGCTCACCCGGTCCCCGTCCAGCAGGGTCGGCTCGGGTGCCGCCCGGACCACCTCCAGCAGGGCGGTGAACGGCTCGGTGCGGGCCAGCGGGGCGATCAGCGCGACGCCCTCCGGGTCGGCCCGGTGGTCCAGCAGGTTCTCCAGCAGCCCCTGCCGGCCGGGCACCGTACGGGGTGCGGCGTCACCGGGCAGCGCCAACCGGTCGGTCGGGTACTCCAGGACCGCCCGCCCCCGCGTGCCGGTCACGACGACCTCGCCGGGGACGAACTCCTCCGCGGCGAGCGTCACCGCCGCCAGCACCGTCGGGCCGGAGCGGGGCGTCACCCGCAGCACGGCGGTGTCGTCCACCTCGATCGGCCGGACCCGGTAGCGCTCCAGC
>NZ_JBFAMU010000594.1:0-2815 GCF_040656655.1 Micromonospora sp. NPDC049799 | reverse complement strand
GGGGCATGCACCTGGAGCTGGGTCAGTACCGCCAGGGCGTGGCCTGTGCCGCCGTGCTGGTCGTGGTGTCGGGCTCCGCCGCCCTGACGGCCGGGCGGATCAGGGAGCCGGTGGCGGCCAGCGGGGGGCCGGCGGCCGGCCCGAGCCGGGCGGAGATACCGCTGGAGGCCCTGGTGCCCGCGGCCGACCTCCCCGAGCCGGCCGAACCGCCGCTCATCCAGTCGGGGATCGGTGAACCGGTCCGCGTGGACGACATGCTGATGGCGTGCCTGAAGGACAAGGGGATCGCCGCCGAGTGGGCGACCTCCCGGTACTCCCGCTCACAGACGGTGCTGCGCAGCCGGCCGGCGGGCGACCCAGCGGGGGAGCCGCTGCTCCGTCAGGAGCTCTACCGCATCCGGCCGGAGGCGGCCGGTGAGGTCTTCGACGGCCTCGACCGGGCGATCCGGGCCTGTCCGACCGTGCGGGACACGGTGATGGCGGGGTGGCGGGACCAGATCGTTCCGGTGGCCGTCGAGCGGAGCTGGACGGTGCTGGACCGGGACTTCGCCGGTGACCGGTCCGTGCTGGTGCGCTACCGGATGTCACCCGTCCCGGGCGAGCGGGTCGCCGTGGGGCCTGAGGAGACGTTGCGGGCGGTCGTGCAGGTCGGGAACCTCGTCACGGTGCTCAAGCCGGCGGGCTACCAGCTGACCGTCCCGACCGACTTCCCTCCGGTGCTGACCCGGGCGGAACTGCGTGAGCTCGCCCGTACCGCCGCCGCCCGGCTCTGCGTCGCCGTGGCCGACCCGCCCTGCTGACCCGAAGGCTCGCGCGACTTCGGGGAAGATGTCGCCTTCCCACTGTCGGGAGGGGCCAACTTCCCCGAAGTCGCGCGGATCAGGCCCCGGACCCAGCCGAGAAGCAGGGGCGCGATTCCGCCGCGGAGCGGGCGATCAGAGCGGGATGTTGCCGTGCTTCTTCGGGGGCAGGGTCTCGCGCTTGGTGCGCAGCACGCGCAGGGCGCGGACGATCTGCGCCCGGGTCTCGTGCGGCGGGATGACCGAGTCCACGTACCCGCGCTCCGCGGCGATGTACGGGTTGGCCAGGGTGTCCTCGTACTCGGCGATCTTCTCGGCCCGCACGGCCGCCGGGTCCTCCGCGTTCGCCAGGTCCGACCGGTACAGGATGTTCACCGCGCCCTGGGCGCCCATCACCGCGATCTGCGCGGTCGGCCACGCGAAGTTCAGGTCCGCGCCGAGGTGCTTCGACCCCATGACGTCGTACGCTCCGCCGTACGCCTTCCGGGTGATGACGGTGACCTTCGGGACGGTGGCCTCGGCGTACGCGTAGATGAGCTTCGCGCCCCGGCGGATGATGCCGTCCCACTCCTGCCCGGTGCCTGGCAGGAACCCGGGGACGTCCACGAAGGTCAGCACCGGGATGTTGAAGGCGTCGCAGGTACGAACGAACCGGGCTGCCTTCTCGGAGGCGGCGATGTCCAGCGTGCCGGCGAAGTGCATCGGCTGGTTGGCGACCACGCCCACCGGGCGGCCCTCGACGCGGCCGTAGCCGATCAGGAGGTTCTGCGCGTAGAGCGGCTGGACCTCCAGGAACTCGCCGTCGTCGAGGACGTGCTCGATGACCCGGTGCATGTCGTACGGCTGGTTGGCCGAGTCGGGGATGAGCGTGTCCAGCTCCCGGTCCTCGTCGGTGATGTCGAGGTCCGCCGGTGCCTCGAACACGACCGGCTCGTCGAGGTTGTTCGACGGCAGGTACGACAGCAGCGCCTTCACGTAGTCGATCGCGTCGGACTCGTCGGTGGCGAGGTAGTGCGCGTTGCCGCTGCGCGAGTTGTGGGTGCGGGCACCGCCCAGCTCCTCCATCGCCACGTCCTCGCCGGTGACGGTCTTGATGACGTCCGGGCCGGTGATGAACATGTGCGAGGTCTGGTCGACCATCACGGTGAAGTCGGTGACGGCGGGGGAGTAGACCGCGCCGCCCGCGCACGGGCCCATGATGAGGGAGATCTGCGGGATGACGCCGCTGGCGCGGACGTTGCGGAAGAAGATCTCGCCGTAGAGGCCGAGTGACGCCACGCCCTCCTGGATACGCGCGCCACCGGAGTCGTTGATCCCGATGACGGGGCAGCCGATCTTCATCGCCAGGTCCATCACCTTGACGATCTTCTCGCCGAAGACCTCGCCGAGGGAGCCGCCGAAGACCGTGAAGTCCTGCGCGAAGACGCAGACCTGCCGGCCGTCGATGGTGCCGTAGCCGGTGATCACGCCGTCGCCGTACGGCCGGTTCCGCTCCAGGCCGAAGGCCGTGGACCGGTGCCGGGCCAGCTCGTCCAGCTCGACGAAGGAGCCCTCGTCGAGCAGCAGCTCGATCCGCTCCCGTGCGGTCTTCTTGCCCCTCGCGTGCTGCTTCTCCACGGCGCGCGCCGACCCGGCGTGCACCGCCTCGTCGACCCGTCGCTCCAGGTCCGCCAGCTTGCCCGCGGTGCTGTGGATGTTGATCCCGGTCTCGGTAGTCACCCAGGGAATATAACGATGGTTCAGGCCGGTGCTGCTGTGCAGTACACCTCAGTACCCTCCGTCGGCGTGGCCCGTAGGCTGACGGGATGCCGGGGTCCCCGTACACCGATCTCGACCGCCCGCCGCTGTCGGTGGCGCGGCTGCGGCGCGCGCTGGTCGCCCCGAACGGCCCGTGGGCCCGGCTGGAGCTGCGTGCCGAGACCGGCTCGACCAACGCGGACGTCGCGGAGGCCGCGCGGGCGGGTGAGCCGGAGGGCGAACACCGCCAACCTCGGGTACGAGGAGCAGGGCGTCAA
>NZ_JBFAMU010000593.1:0-2822 GCF_040656655.1 Micromonospora sp. NPDC049799 | reverse complement strand
GGCGTCCCGTCGCCGAGGAGTCGACGGGACGCCGCCCGGTTGCCGGCCCCGCGTCAGCCGCGGGAGTTCGCCTTCTTCCGGCCGGCGGCCATGCCGGCCATGGTGGTGAGCTTCCCCATCGTCCCCATCTTCCGCATTCCCCTGGCCGAGCCCATCGAGCCGGCCCGGCCGAGCACTCCCCGGAACACCTGTCCCGGCTTCTGCTGCTCGCCCATGTACGCGGTCATCACGATCAGCGCACCGGTGATCGCCGGAACCGCCCACTGGAGAAGCTTCATCTGCCGTTGGGTCGACGCGACGTTCGACGGTGTCTGGTGGTTCGGCTCGGTCGTGCCCTCGACCGGCGGGTTGCCGGCCTTCTCCAGCCGCATGCCGAGCAGTCTGCTGTACCCCGTCACCGCCAGTGCGCCGACCGTCAGGGCGGTCTTGAGCGAGCTGGCCCGGGCCACGCCGGCCTGCGAGGCCACCCGGGGGCTCTCGGTGACCAGTTCGCCGACGGCCCCCGCCAGGTGCGCGCCGATGGCCGCGGCGTTGACCGGGGTCCACCGGGCCCAGCCGGCCGAGGCCACCGGCAGTCGTTGAGTCGAGTCGTTGATCTGTGCCGCCGCGCCGTTGACGCCGAAAGCCCCCATGAGGGAGCCCCCGAACCAGGCCGCCAGGCCCAGATCGTGCATCGAGCGCAGTGCGGTGTGCCGTTCGGACATCTGATCCCCTTCCACCGTGTCGGGCGGTGCGGCTTACCCACCGTCCGACCGGCTAATCCCGTCCCTCACCAGCCGATACGACGCATCCGGTTCCGGCCCGGCCGGATCGCCGACGACCCTTTCCGTCCGGCTGGTCGGCAAGCCACGTCGGTGGGCAGGAGTCCTCCGGTCGGTATCGGGTAGGTCGCAGGGCCGAACCAGCCGAGGGAAGGGGAAGAGGATGTCCCAGCCGGAGGAGAGTCGGGAGAAGACCGCCTCGACCGATGCGGTACTGATGCACCCCGACAACGACCCGCGGAAGACGACGGCGCAGGTGCCACCGCCGGCCGAGCACGGGGAGACCCGGGTGGAGCGGAACGGCGAGATGGTGCCGGTGGAGACCGACGAGTGAGTGTTAACAGGGGACCCGTGTCTACACGAGGCGTTAAGCGGGGGCCCTTCCTTACACCTCAGCCGCGAAGCGGGCCACGCGCTGGGCCAACGGCGCGCTGGCGCGTACCCAGGTGAAGTGGTCCATGCGGGCACCGGCCTCGGCCGCGGTGTAGCGCTCGCGCGTGACGGGCGCCGCGACCAGCTTCCCGCAGAGGTGGTCGAGCGTCTCGTGGGGTGTGTACTGGTCGTGGTCCACGCTGACCGCGAGGACCGGGGTGCGGATTCCCCGCACGGCGGCCTCGGTGTCCACCCCGTCCAGGTGCGGGAAGCGGCCGGTCCGCGCGGTGTGCGCCCAGTCCCGGATCACTCCGCGCGCCTGCCGCCCGCCGAAACCCCAGCCGGGCCACACGCCGAGCAGTCGGGCCGCCGCCGCGATGCCCTGCGTGTACGGCAGGACGCCGTACCCGCGCGCGCCCGGGTAGAGGCGCCACCAGGGCAGGCCCACCGCCACCAGCGCGAGGCCGTCCACCTCGTGCCCCTCGGTCAGCGCGAGGTGCAGCACGGACGCCTGCCCGCCGAGCGAGTGCCCGAGCAGCACCGTCTTCCGTCCGTCGCGCAGCGGCTTCAGGGCGGCGAGCGCCGCGCCGATGTCGGTGACCAGTTCCGCGTAGCCGTAGCGGCAGGCCCGGCTGGGTGTGGGGGTGCTCTCGCCGGTGCCCCGGAGGTCGGCCACCGCCACGGTCAGGCCGGCGTCGCGCAGCGCGGCGGCGAACGGCCGGTAGTAGCGGGCACGGACCCCCATCGCCGGCATGATCAGCACCAGCGGGGCGTCGGTAACGCCGTCCGGCTCCGGGTACACCTGAAGGCCGAGCTGCGCGCCGTCGACCTCGACGAACTCCTGCCGGTACTCCACCGTCGCGTTCACCGCACCAGGCTAATGCTCTTACCTACCGGCGGGTAACCACCGGGTGACCGCCGTCACCCGACCGGGGACACGTCCCGTGTCCGCTGGTCACGTGGCCGGGGGACCGCGTCCGCCGCGCGGGCGCCGCGTTCGACCCGGTCGACCGCCGCGAGCACGTCCGGCACGTCGAGCGCCGCCAGCGCCGGATGCGGTACGGCGTCCGCGTGCGCGCCCCGGTACGGCCCGGTCCACAGCGCCTCGTGCCACGGCCGGTCCGGTGGTGGTCCCCAGTGCGCGGGGCTGGCGGGTCCGAAGAGGAGGACCGACGGGGTGCGGTAGGCGGTGGCGAGGTGGGCGATGCCGGTGTCGCCGGAGATGAGGAGGCGGGCGTGGGCGGTGAGGGTGGCGAGGTCGCGCAGGTCGGTGTGGCCGGCGAGGACGGCCTCGGCGGGGAGTCCGGCAAGACGGGCGACCTGATCGGCGGTGGGCCACTCGCTGCGGTTGCCGGTGACCACGACATGGTGACCGGCGGCGGTCAGGTGCCGGGCGACGGCCGCGAACCGCTCCGGCGGCCAGCGCCGCTGGGGCGCCTTCGCCCCCGGGTGCAGGATCGTGACCCCGGTCGGCAGGCCGTCCGGGGCGGGGCGGCGCAGCGCCAGGTCGCTCCGGTCGGCGGGGAACCCGTACCAGGCCAGCAGCCGGCACCACCGGTCGACCTCGTGCTCGTCGGCCCGCCAGGGTGGCCCGTCGTGGTGGTCGGCGTCGTCGTTGGCGTAGGCGAGGAGGCGGCGGGGTCGGGTGGCGGCGAGCATGCGGTGCGACTGCGGCCCGCGGCCGTGCAG
>NZ_JBFAMU010000592.1:0-2823 GCF_040656655.1 Micromonospora sp. NPDC049799 | reverse complement strand
CGGCCGTCGCGGCGGCGCTCGCGACGGCGGTGTTCGCCGGGGTCGGGCTGGCCGTCGACCGCTTCGACGCCGCGCACCCCGCGCCCACCCACCTGATGTACGCCCTCGACGCCGGTACCGGCCAGGCCCGCTGGCTCAGTCACGAGGCGTCACCGCAGCCCTGGACCGACGCCTACGTCGACTCCCGGGTCTCCGTCGCCGACGAGTTCCCCGGCATCGGCGACGAGGACCTGCTCTCCGGGCCCGCCCCCGTCGCTTCCCTGGCTGCACCGAAGCTGGACGTGCTCGCCGACACGACGGCGGGCGCGGAGCGCACCCTGCGGCTGCGGCTCACCCCGCAGCGCCCGGTGCGGCTGGCGACCCTGCACGTCGACACCGGCACCGCGACCGTGCTGCGCGCCGAGGTGGCCGGCCGGTCCGTGCCGGTGGAGCCCCGCGAGGGTCGCTGGGGCTTCGGGGTGGTGTTCCACGCCCCGCCCGGCGAGGGCATCGAGGTGACGCTCACGCTCACGCCGAAGGCGGGTCAGGTGGGCATCCGGGTGATGGACGCCAGCGACGGCCTGGACGGGCTGCCCGGCTTCCGCCCCCGCCCGCCCGACGTGGGCGTGGTCGGCTCCCACAGCTCAGAAATGCTGGCAGTAGCCCGCACCTACCCCCTGTAACCCACACCCCGCCCCACACCCCGCCCCCCGCTCCCCGCTCCCCGCTCCCCGCTCCCCGCGATCTTGCACTTTGTGCCTCGACAAAAGGGGCGAAGGGCGCAGATCGGGGACCGAAAGCGCAAGATCGTGGGGGTGGGGGTGGGGGTGGGGGTGGGGGTGGGGGTGGGGGTGGGGGTGGGGGGTCTTACTTCCAGCGGAAGTGGACGAAGAGGCGGCCGAAGTTCTTCGAGTCCTTTTCGACGCGGTGGTAGAGCTGCTTGACGTCCTTCTGGTCGAGGAACCGCAGCACCCGCTTCTTGAGCTGGCCGGACCCCTTGCCGGGGATGATCTCGACGAGGGTGGCCTTCTTCGCCACCGCCTCGTCCATGATCCCGCGCAGCGCACGGTCGATGTCCTGGCCCTTGTTGAAGATCTCGTGCAGGTCGAGCTTGAGCTTCACGCCGTACCCACCTCCGGCCCCATCGTACGAAGGGGCGGGGACGCGTCACCACGTCCCCGCCCCTCGCACGGTCAGCGACCTGCGCCGACCCGGCCCTCCACCCGGCGCAGCGCCGTGGTGTAGTCGTCGTTGTGGCTGTGCATGGCCGCCGCGATACGCAGGTGGCGCAGCGCGTCGGCGTGCCGGTTCAGCCGCTCCAGCGTCCGGCCCAGCACGTGGTGGGCGTAGTGGTCGCTGGGGTCGCGGTCGACCAGCTCGCGGAGCTGCTCCTCGGCCCGGTTGAGCTGGGCCGACTGGAAGTACGCGCGGGCCAGCAGCTGCCGCACCGACGCGTTGGCCGGCTCGGCCTCGACGATCGGCTCGAGCAGCCGGGCCGCCCCGGTCGGGTCACCGGCCTCGAAGAACATGGTCGCTCGCCGGTACTCGGCCAGAAGATCCATTCGACCCACCCCCTCGTGTCACGCCGTCACTCCCCCGACGCTGGCACAACACCGGCCGTACCGCGACTGTTCCCCGGGCCGGGGTTGCCCGTCAGACGGGCCGGGCGGCGGCCAGGTCCCAGGCGCGTACGCCGCCGACGATTCCGGCCGTGTTCGGCACCACCACCACGTCGTCGCCCATCCGGGCCAGCTGTTCGGGCCGGATCAGCCGGGAGTTGCCCCCACCGAGGTACAGCCGGTCCCAGCGGAACACCGGGCGCAGTCCCTCCACCACCTGTCGGATCCGCCGGGACCAGAACGCGTCGCCGAGGCGGCGCCGCTCGGGCTCACCGACGTACGTGTCGTAGGTGGTGCCCCACCGCACCGGGGCGTGCGACAGCTCCAGGTGCGGGGCGAGGACCCCGCCGTCGAAGAGCGCGCTGCCCAGCCCCGTGCCGAGGGTCAGGACCAGCTCGCAGCCGGTCCCGGCGACCACCCCGGCGCCGTGCACCTCGGCGTCGTTGAGCACCAGCGCCGGGACACCGAACGCGTCGGCGAGGGCGGTGCGGGCGTCGAACCCCGACCACTGGGCCACCAGATCGGCGTCGACCTTCGTCCGAGGGCCGGAACGGGTGACGTAGTGCGGGGTGGCCACCACCACACCGTGCCGGATCATGCCGGGCAGGCCGACCGTCAGGCGGTCCGCCGCCGGCAGCCGGCCACCCAGGTCCAGCAGCGTCTTGACGAAGAGGTCGGGCGGGAGCGGGTACGGCGTGGGCACCCGCAACGGGCGGGCCCGCATCGTCCCCGCGGCGTCGAGGACCGACGCCTTGATCCCACCGCCCCCGCAGTCGATCGCCAGAGTGGTCACCACCCGAGTGAGTCTGCCTCGTGTTCCCGCCGCTGGCCCGCCGGACCCCGGTGTTAGGAAGGGGCCCTTTTACAACCCCAGGCGTTAACGGGGGCCCCTTCCTTCGCCGGATAGGGTCGGCGGCGATGAGTGGGACGTTGGTGGTCAAGGGGCTCGCCGCCGGGCACGGGGATCGCGCGCTGTTCAGCGGGCTGGACCTGGTGGTCGCGCCGGGCGATGTGGTCGGGCTGGTCGGGCCGAACGGGGCCGGGAAGTCGACGCTGCTGCGTACGCTCGCGGGGCTGGCACCGGTCGAGGCCGGCGGTGTCACGCTCAGCCCGCCCACCGCGAGCGTCGGGCACCTGCCCCAGGAACCGGAGCGGCGGCCCGGCGAGACAATCCCCCCATGGCTACGGTCACGAACAGCAAGGCGTCCCGGATCTACCCGGGCAC
>NZ_JBFAMU010000591.1:0-2836 GCF_040656655.1 Micromonospora sp. NPDC049799 | reverse complement strand
CGGCTCCGCGCCCTGCGTGATCTACGGCTACGGCTCGTACGAGGCGAGCATGGACCCGTGGTTCTCGGTCGCCCGGCTGCCCGGCCGCGGTCACCGGGCTGGGGGAGCGCGCGCCGGAGTGCACCGTCCGCTACACCGTCGGTCCGGCCGTCGACGGCCGGTTGTCGACCACCCTCAGCGTCGCCAACACCGGCACCGTCCCGGTCCCGGCCGGGCGGCTGACCTTCACCCTGCCCGGTGACCAGCGGCTGGTCGCCGGCTCGCCCGGGACCTGGCGCCAGGACGGTCGTACCGTCTCCGCGCGGATCGGCAACCTGCCGCCGGGACGGACCCTCACTGCCGGGATGCGCGCGACGTACCGGGGGGTGAACGCCCTACCGGACCGGTTCCAGCTCAACGAGACCGCGTGCCGGGCCGTCCTCTCCGTGCAGGGCGCGACCACCCGGCCGGATCCCGCGCCGGACAACTCGCGGCGGGACGGCGGCGACGAGACGAAGGGCAAGGACGAGAAGAAGAAGCAGGACGACGACGAGGACGACGAGGACGACGAGGACGACGAGGGCGACGACTAGGGCGCCCGGTCCGGAACCTGCTACGCGTCGAGGAACTCGTCGATCATCGGGGCCAGCAACTCCGCGCGCTGCGGCACGGTCACGTGGGTGGTGCCCGGCAGGACGGCCAGCCGGGAGGCCGGCAGGCCGGTCAGGTCGCCGACCACCCCGCCGCCCAGCAGGCGGAACATCTCGACCGCGTGTTCCGGCCGGACGATGTCCGAGTCGGCCAGGACGAGCAGCGTCGGCGCGGTCATCGCCCGGATCGCCGACCGCGACCAGCGCGGCGGGTCCGCGTCCAGCTCCTTCACCTTGCGTACGAGGGTGGGCCACGCCGCCGGCTCGGGGGCGGTGCGTACGTACTCCTCGTGGAACTCGGAGCCGTGCAGGTGCTCCGGTCGCAGGTGCTGGATGCCGTCCAGCACACCGGGGTGTATCCCGGACCCGTCGAAGCTGACCGAGGCCAGCACCAGACGGCCGACGCGGTGCGCGTGGTCGGTGCCGAGCCGCAGACCCACCGCCGCGCCCATGCTCCAGCCGTACACGTCGGCGACGGCGACACCCAGGTGGTCGAGGAGGGCGACGACGTCGGCGGCGAAGCCGTCCACCGTCAGCGGCCGGTCCGCGTCCGGTGTGCGCCCGTGGGCCTGGAACTCGACCGCGATCACCCGACGGTTCCTCGCCAGCAGCGGCAGGATCGTGCCGAACGAGGTGCCGATGCCGGAGAGGGCGCCGTGCAGGAGCACGAGCGGCCGGCCCGGCCCGGCGCCGTGCGACTCGTAGTAGACGGTCAGGTCGTTCACCGGTGCGTATGCCATGACGCCACCCTGCGCCGGGCCGCTTACGACCCGCTTACCGCAGGTAGGGTGGCCGGCATGCGTTTCGGCGTCCTCGGACCGCTCGCCGTCGTCACCGACGCGGGCGTACCGGTGACGGTGCCCGGGGTCAAGGTCCGGGCGCTGCTGGCCGACCTGCTCGTGCACCGCAACCGGGTCGTCTCGACCGGCCGGCTGATCGACGACCTGTGGGGTGACGCACCACCGGCGAACGCCGCCGGCGCGTTGCAGGTCCGCGTGTCCCAGCTGCGCAAGGCCCTCGACGACGTCGAACCCGGCGCCCGGAAGCTGATCGAGTCGCGGGCACCCGGGTACGTGCTGCGGACCGACGCGGTGGACGCCGAGCGGTTCGTCCAGCTGGCGGCCGAGGACGACGTGGACAGCCTCACCGAGGCGCTGGGGCTGTGGCGGGGCGACCCGTACGCGGACGTCGCGGACGAGGAGTGGGTCCGCGCGGAGGTCGTCCGGCTCGACGAGGCCCGGTTGCTGGTCGTCGAGAAGCTGGCCGCGGCCCGGCTGGCCCGGGGCGAGCACGCCCTGGTCGCCGCCGACCTGGCCGAGCTGGTCGACCGGCATCCGCTGCGTGAGGGCCTGCGGGCACTCCAGATGCGGGCCCTGTACGCGACCGGCCGCCAGTCCGAGGCGCTGGACAGCTACGCCGACCTGCGGCGGCGCCTCGCCGAGGAGCTGGGCCTCGACCCCGGTCCGGACCTGGTCGCGCTGCACCGGCGGATCCTGGAGCAGGACACGGCGTTGAGCCCGCCGCCGGCCGCGGCGCGGATCCGCAACAGCATGCCCGCCCGGCTCGACGAGCTGGTCGGTCGCGCCGAGGCGCTCACCGAGCTGCGCGCCCTCGTGCCGCGACGGCGGCTCGTCACGCTGGTCGGGCCGGGTGGCGTCGGCAAGACCCGGCTGGCCACCGAGGTCGCCCGGGAACAGGCGTTCCCCGACGGCGTGCACCTGGTCGAGCTGACCGCGCTGCGCCCCGGCGAGACCGCCGTCGCGGACCTGGTGCTGGCCGCGCTCGACGTCCGCGAGGTCGCGGGCGCCAGCGTCACCGCCGACGATCACCTGGTGGCGGCGCTGCGACACCGGCGGACGCTGCTGGTGCTGGACAACTGCGAGCACGTCGTCGAACCGGCTGCCGCCCTGGTCGCGCGGCTGCTGCGGGAGGCGCCGGAGGTGACCGTGCTGGCGACCAGCCGGGAACCGCTCGGCCTCGCCGGGGAGCTGCTGTGGGAGGTGCGGCCGCTGCCCGTACCCGGTGACAGCCCGGACCTCGACGCGGTCCGACGATCGGCCGCGGCCCGGCTGTTCACGGCCCGGGCCGCCGCGCAGCAGCGCGGCTTCCAGCTGGACGAACGGACGGCGCCGGGCCGCGCGCCTGGCTGCCGGCGGCATGCCGGGCAGGCCCGGGCCCGGGAGCTGGCCCCGAAGCGGGTTCGCGCC
>NZ_JBFAMU010000590.1:0-2836 GCF_040656655.1 Micromonospora sp. NPDC049799 | reverse complement strand
GCCGTACCGGAAGTAGAGCCAGGCGAAGAAGACGGCCGGGGCGGTCAGGTACCAGAAGCGGATGGTGGTGCCGGCCGGGATCGGCCCGCTGCCGGCCGTCGTGGCGACGCCGGCCACGCGACCGCCGACCACGGCGACCTCGGTGACGCGGGTGGCGCCGGCGACCGGACGCTCCCGGGTGTACGCGCCCCAGAGCGACGTGAACACCCCGATGCCGTTCGCCTGGACCATGTTGTTGAACTGGGTCAACGGCACCGCCCCGGTGGGCAGGGTGGCGGTGCCCTCGAAGTTCACCTCGATCACCTGGCCGATCCCCTCCCCGGTGATCGCCGCCGCGTTGGGGTGTCCGCTGATCGCGGACTGAACCAGCTCGCCGTCGCGGATGCCGACGCCCTGGGCCGCGCCCGAGTTGTTGATGTCGAAGAAGTCGCCGTTGACGGCGGCGACGGCCCGGGAGGCGTCCACCGCGCCCCGAAGGGGCTCGGCCCGGCTGACCGCGCCCGAGTTGACGTAGTCGACGGTGACGCCGCCGCCCAGGTCCGCGGTGAGCGCGTCCGCGCGCAGCCAGCCCTGGGCGTCGTACCGGTCGAAGGAGGTGAGGTCGAGGCCCGGCGCGACCGGACGCGTGGTCTTCGTGGTCTCCAGGCCGCCGGCCGGCTCGACGCCGGTGGCGGTCGCGGTGGTGGCGGCGCTCGCCGCGGGGTCCCCGGCCAGGGTGACCGCGCCAGCGGCGTACGAGGAGGCGCGGGGCGCGTCCTCGGCGGCGGTCGGGGAGAGGGCGGACGCCGGCGGTGCCGCCGCACCGGCCGTCACGGGAACGGTGCCGGCCAGGGTGAGCAGCGGCGTCAACAGCAGGACGCCGGCGAGCCGGGCGGATCGTCTGCGAGTACGCATGGACGACAGTCAACCGGATGGTGAATAGAAGTTTCAACAGTCGGCTGCTGAACCGAAGGAAAATTCCACGGCTCGGCTGTCGGGGAATTGTCACGTCGCGTGACGGAAGGCCGACCCGCACGGGTGCCCGCTGCCCCCTTTGCTCTGCACCCCGATGTGCACCGCGCACGATCCGTTGCCAGCGCGTATCCGGGTGCAGAGCAAAGGGGGCAGGGTCGTGGTGGCGTGGCGCGGGGAGGTCCAGACATCTCCCCTGCTCAGGCGCTTGGCTCACCATCGCCGGGCAGAGCGCCGCCCCGACCTCCCTCTCAACAGGTCACGCTCGGTGATGATGGATCCGGCAAACGGCGACGTGGCACGGGGTGACGGCGCGGGGCGGCGGTGCAGAGAGGCGGTGCGAGCGTCCGCCTCCGCCGGCCGCAGCTTCGAACCCCGGAAACGCGAAGGGCACGGCGCTGTGGCCGTGCCCTTCGTGCGGTCTCAGACCGGGGAGGTCACTCCCCCGGCGTCGACTTGGCGATCTGCATCAGGAACTCGATGTTGGTGCGGGACTGCTTGAGCCGGTCCAGCAGCAGGTCCAGAGCTGCCTGGGAGTCCAGCGAGTGCAGGACCTTACGCAGCTTGTGGATGATGGCGAGTTCCTCCGGCGCGAGCAGGACCTCTTCCTTACGCGTGCCGGACGGGTTGATGTCGATGGCCGGGAAGGTCCGCTTGTCAGCGATCTTCCGGTCCAGCTTCAACTCCGCGTTACCGGTGCCCTTGAACTCCTCGAAGATGACCGTGTCCGCCATCGAACCGGTCTCCACCAGCGCGGTGGCGAGGATGGTCAGCGAGCCGCCGTTCTCGATGTTGCGGGCCGCACCCAGGAACCGCTTCGGCGGGTACAGCGCGGTGGAGTCGATACCACCCGACATGATCCGGCCGCTGGCCGGCGCCGCCAGGTTGTAGGACCGACCGAGCCGGGTCACCGAGTCGAGCAGCACGACCACGTCGTGGCCCAGCTCGACCAGGCGCTTGGCCCGTTCGATCGCCAGCTCGGCGACCGTCGTGTGGTCCTGCGGCGGCCGGTCGAACGTGGCCGCGATGACCTCGCCCTTCACCGACCGCTGCATGTCGGTGACCTCTTCGGGTCGCTCGTCCACCAGCACCACCATCAGGTGGCACTCCGGGTTGTTGCGGGTGATCGCGTTGGCGATCGCCTGCAGCACCATGGTCTTACCGGCCTTGGGCGGGGACACGATCAGCGCCCGCTGCCCCTTGCCGATCGGCATGACCAGGTCGATGACCCGGGTGGTGAGGATGTGCGGCTCGGTCTCCAGCCGCAGTCGCTCCTGCGGGTAGAGCGGCGTCAGCTTGTAGAACTCGGGCCGGCGCCGGGCCTCGTCCGGCTCCATGCCGTTGATGGTGTCCAGCCGGACCAGCGGGTTGTACTTGTCCCGTCGCTGGTCACCGCCGTCGCGGGCCGCGCGGACCGCACCGGTGATCGCGTCACCGCGGCGCAGGCCGTACTTCTTGATCTGCGACATGGACACGTAGACGTCGTTCGGGCCGGCCAGGTAGCCGGTGGTCCGTACGAAGGCGTAGTTGTCCAGGACGTCGATGATGCCGGCCACGGGGACGAGCACGTCGTCGTCGGCCACCTGGGGCTCGCGCCCACCGGTGTCGCCGGCCTCGACCCGCTCACCGCGACCACGCCGGCGGTCCCGGAACCGGCTACGCCGGCCACGCCGGCCGCCGCCCTCGTCGTCCTCGTCGCCGTTGTCGCGCTCGACCCGCTGACCCCGGTCGCCCCGCTCGTTACGGTCGGTGCGCTCGTTACGGTCGCCCCGGTCGGCCCGCTCGTTACGGTCGCCCCGGTCACCGCGCTCGGCCCGCTCACCGCGGTCACCGCGCTCGTTGCGGTCGGTGCGCTCGCCGCGCTCGGCCCGCTCACCGCGGTCGC
>NZ_JBFAMU010000589.1:0-2837 GCF_040656655.1 Micromonospora sp. NPDC049799 | reverse complement strand
CCAGGGCGGCGCCCTGGCGCTGGCGGCCGGCGCGTTGGTGCCGGACCTGCGGGCCGTGGTCGCCGGTGTGCCGTTCCTCTGTGACATCCCACGCGCCGTCGTCGTCACCGACGCCCACCCGTACCGGGAGATCCGCGACTACCTGGCGATCCACCGGGACGCGGAGGAACGGGTGCTGGCCACCCTGGCGTACGTCGACGGGGTGCACTTCGCCCGGCGGTGCCACCTACCGGCGCGGTACTCGGTGGCGCTGATGGACGAGATCGTGCCGCCGTCGACCGTGTTCGCCGCCGTGAACGCCCACGCCGGGCCGGCGGAGCTGTCGGTGTGGCGGTACAACGGCCACGAGGCGGGCGGGATCGACGACGACGCGGCGGCGCTGCGCTTCCTCGGGGAGCACCTGCACGGGCCCGGGCAGGCCGGTGCCCCGCGGCGGGACGGCCGCGGGGCACCGGGTGCAGCGGTCAGCGGTAGGTGATGTCGGACGAGGAGTAGAAGCAGTTGACGCCGTCGGCGCCCTCGCCGATCTCGACCGGCTCACTGCCCTTGGCGACGCCCCGGTACTTGACGCAGATCCGCGTCGAGCGGCTGGGGTCGTTGAGGATGGTGATCCGGGTGAACCGGGCGGTGTCGCCCCAGTTGGTGTTGATGCCGGCGAGCACCTTGGTCGAGGTGGCGGTGATGTTGTCCATCACCACGTGGCGCTGGTACGAGGTGGAGCAGTTGCCGCAGGCACGGTAGAGCTTGCCGGCGTTCTCCACCCGGAAGTTCCTGATGTACACGGTGCCCGGGCCGTTGTGCTGGAACACCTTGTCACCGGCGGAGCGCGCCCCGCCGCCGTCGACCGTGTAGGTGCTGCCGCCGCGGAAGGTGGCGGCGTCCTCGCCGACGTCCTCCCACCAGACGTTGACCAGGGTGCAGTTGCCCTCGCAGTGCACGCCGT
Source organism: Micromonospora sp. NPDC049799 (assembly GCF_040656655.1). Lineage (NCBI taxonomy): Bacteria > Bacillati > Actinomycetota > Actinomycetes > Micromonosporales > Micromonosporaceae > Micromonospora > Micromonospora sp. NPDC049799. The sequence goes on along the minus strand of NZ_JBFAMU010000589.1, from coordinate 1,894 downwards.
CGCCGGCCGGTGCGCCGATGACGACGTTGCGCAGCGTGGCGCCGGCGGCGAGCACGAACATGGGGTCCTGGCTCTCGCTCTGCCCGCCGTCGCCGATGCCGTAGTACCGCTTCAGGCCACCGTCGAAGGTGCCGGAGACCTGGATGGTGGCGTCGACCTTCTGGCTGCCGGTCGGCGTCGGCCAGCCAGCCGGCGGGGGAGCGGTGGTGGGCGGCGGGGTGGTCGGCGGCGGCGTCGTCGGGGGCGGAGCGGTCGGGGGTGCGGTCGTCGACGGCGGGGTGGTCGGCGTCGTGCCGCCGCCGGAGTCCACCGTGACGTCGTCGAAGCTTCCCGTGGCGTACGCGGTGACCAGGCCGATCCGGCCGGCGCTGACCAGGCTGTTGTTGCCGGAGCCGACCTGGGTGCCGTTGACGAAACCGCGGATGGTGCTGCCGCTGGTCTCGATTCGCAGCGTGTACCAGGTGCCGGCGGCGGCCCCGATCGACGCCGAGCCGATGGTGGTGATCTGGCTGCCGTTGACCGCCTGCAACTCGGCCCGGCCGGAGCCGAGCAGGGCCAGCCGGTACATCTTGGTACTGCTGCTCGACCGCGCGGCCAGCCCGACGAGGCTGCTCGACGAGGCGAACGACAGCGGTTTGACCCGCGCCTGGACCTGGTAGTCGGTCCAGCTGGTCTGGCCGGCGAACTGGCGGGCCAGCTCACTGTCCCGGTTGGCCTGCTGGAACACCCCGGAGCCGTCGGTGACGACGGACCAGGTGCCGCCGGACTTGGACCAGCCGTCGGAGTTGCCGTCGTTGAAGGTGTCGGAGAAGACGGTGGCGGCGAAGGCCGACGAGCCGAGGCCGGCCGCCAGGACCGTCGCGGTGGCACCGGCGGCGACCGCCGTTGCCAGCGCCCGTCGGTGGGTGTGTCTCACGTGCACGGTTGTCCTCCTTGCGAGGTGGTGATGGTGGTGGTCGGTGCGGCCCGGGATCCCGGTGGGCCCCCGGGCCGCACGGGGGTTCAGGCGATCCGGCCGGTGCCCGCGCCGGCGAGCACGACCGAGCGCACCGCGTCCGCGGCGTCCAGCGCGTACGCGTACGGCACGGACCCGACGCTGCCGGCGGTCTGCGGCGTACCGGAGTTGACGAAGTGGTTGTTCCGCGCGACCAGGCTGCCGGGGTCCGAGGACCCCTCGCCGACGTGCGTCGGGTCGGTGACGTTCTCGAAGTAGTTCCCCTCCACCAGCACCCCGGCGCCCTCGGTGGTGGCGATGCCGTAGCTGTACGAGGGGGTCACCGTGTTGACGTAGTAGTTGTTGAACACGTGCACCGGGTTGCCGAAGCGGACCCGTGGGTTGCGCTGGAAGCAGTTGCGGAACTCGTTGTGGTGGTAGGTCACCCGCAGCCGGCCGCTGTCCTCGGAGGCGTTGCTGTCGCTGTGCCCGACCAGTGAGCACTTCACGTGGTCGTGCAGGCGGTTCCAGGAGACGGTGACGTAGTTCGACCCGTGGGTGACGTCGAGCAGCCCGTCGTAGTAGTCGGTGCCGCTGGTGGTGTCGCTGGACAGGTCGTTGTGGTCGATCCAGACGCTGGTGGCGTTGTCCAGGTGGATCGCGTCGCCGTTGCCGACCCCGGAGCGGACCTTGGAGATGTTCAGGTTGCGGACGATCACGTTGCGGACATCGCGCAGGTTGAGGCCGCAGCCGGTCAGCCCCGATCCGGCGCCGACACCGACGATCGTCTTGTGCGAGCCCACCCGCACCTCCGTGGAGCAGGCGAAGCGCCCGTTGACCCGGACCGTCCGGGGCGTGTCGCCCGCGACGGCCGCGACCAGGGCGGCGTGGTCGCCGACGGTCAGGTGGACGCGATCGTCCCGATGATCACCTGGAACGACCTGTCCCGGGCGTTCCTGC
>NZ_JBFAMU010000588.1:0-2841 GCF_040656655.1 Micromonospora sp. NPDC049799 | reverse complement strand
TCGACCCGTCAGATCAGCGCCCGCGAAGGCCGTCGTCGAGGACCACCGGCCGGGTTCAGCCCTGGCGGCCCTCGGCGTACGCCTCCAGCCAGGCCACCTGCGCGGGGTCCAGGGACGGGCGGACCCGTCGCCGGGCGGTCTCCACGTGGGCGGCGGTGACCGTCGTGGCGGTCAGCGACTCGCGCATGGCGGCGAGGGCGGCCTCCCGCACCAGCGCCGCGCAGTCCGCCGCCGAGAAGCCGGCCAGCTCCTCGGAGAGGGCGGCGAGGTCCACGTCGTCGGCGAGGGGCACGGTCCGGGAGGCGGCCCGCAGGATCTCCGCCCGGGCCGGCCCGTCCGGTGGTGGCACGTACACCAGGCGTTCCAACCGGCCCGGTCGCAGCAGCGCCGGGTCGACCAGGTCCGGTCGGTTCGTCGCACCGACCACCACCACGTTGCGCAGCGTCTCGACCCCGTCCAGCTCGGTGAGCAGCGACGCGACCACCCGGTCGGTGGTGCCGCCGTCGGTGGCCTGGCCGCGTACCGGCGCCAGCGCGTCCACCTCGTCCAGGAAGATCAACGTGGGGGCCGCCTCGCGGGCGCGGCGGAACAGCTCCCGTACGGCCCGCTCGCTCTCGCCCACCCACTTCGACAGCAGCTCGGCGCCCTTCACCGACAGCACGTTGGCCCGGCCGGAGCCGGCGAGCGCGGTCACCAGGTAGGTCTTGCCGCAGCCGGGCGGCCCGTAGAGCAGGACGCCGCGGGGCGGCTGCACGCCCAGCCGGGCGAACGTGTCCGGGTAGGTGAGCGGCCACAGCACCGACTCGGTCAGCGTCTGCTTCACCTCGACCAGGTCGCCCACGTCGTCGAGGGTCACCCGGGCCAGCTCCAGGGTGGACGCCGCCATGGTCGTCGGGCGGACCACCTCCAGCGCCGCCGTGAAGTCCGCCATCGCCACCGTCGGCCGCTCCGCCGACTTCTGCCGCAGCGCCGCGCGCACGCCGGCCTCCCGGACCAGCGCGGCCAGGTCCGCGGCGACGAACCCGGGCGTACGACCGGCGACCTCGTCCAACCGGACGTCCTCCGCCAGCGGGACCTGCCGGGTCAGCACCGTCAACTGCTCCCGTCGCAGCGCGGGGTCCGGCAGCGGCACGCCGATCCGCAGCGACAGCAGGTCCGGTGCCCGCAGTGCCGGGTCGACGGCCTCCGGGCGGCCGGTGGTGCACACGACCGCCGCCCCCGCGCGGAGGGTCTCGGCGAGCACCTGCCGGAAGACCGTCGCCACCGGGCCGGGCTCGTCCGCCGGGGCGAGCGCCTCCACGTCGGTGACGAGCAGCACCGCCGGCCCGTCCGCCCGTACGTCGGCGGCGGCGTCGCGCAGGCGCTGGGCCGCCGCCTCGTTGGTCAACGCGGCCAGCTCGGGCGCCCAGAGCGGTCGGACCCGCGCGCCGACCCCGGCGGCCACGGCGCGGACCAGCGCGGACTTGCCCGAACCGGCCGGGCCGTCGACCAGGACGCCGAGCGAGACCGTCGTGCCCAGCCGGCCCAGCACCTCGCGATGGTGGAAGCCGAGGTCGAGCAGCTCGGTCAGCTCCTCGGCCTGGGCGCGGAGGCCGGGCAGCTCGTCCACCGACGGCGCGTCGTCGACACCTGTCGCCTCGGCCGGTCGGGCCGCCTCGCCGCCGGCTCCGGGACGGGTGGTGGCGTCGCCTCCGGGGCGGGCCGTCGTGGCGGCGCCACCTCCGGGCGGGCCGGCGGTCCGTGTCGGGGTGGGCGTCCCGGCCCGGCCGGCCGGGTAGCCGTTGGCCGGGACACCGCCGGAGCCGTGGGTGACCGGGCCGTGCTCCCAGGCCACCACGGTGTCCATGGTGACCAGGGCGGCGGTGTCCGGCTCGGCGGCGACCACGGTGAGCAGGGTGCTGGTCCAGGCGTACCCGACCCGGTTCGAGAGGCTTCGTCGCGCCGTCTCGACGAGGCTGCGCACCGAGGCGTCCGGCAGCACGTCCTGCGGCAGCAGCGACACGTCGTCCCGGACGGTGACCACCTTGCCGAGCAGGGCCAGCCGCAGCATCTCCGGCGAGACCACCGCGACGACCGGCGGCGGCCCGGCGAGGACCACGCGGCGCGCGGCGGTGACCGGCACCGGGCTGACGTTCACCTCTCCGCCGTCGCGGATGCCGAGGTTGCCCAGCATCAGGTCGTCGGCGTACAGGAGGCCGGTGCCGGCGTCGGGCTCGGCCGGCGCCACGATGCCGGCGCTCACCCGCCGGCCGGCCAGCCGGACCGGGTCGCCCGGGCGCAGCCCGAGCGCGGTGAGCACCTCCGGGTGCAGCCGGACGATTCCGCGCCGGGCGTCCAGCGCCGCCGGCCGCAGGCTCGCGGTCAGGGTCAGGTCGGGTACCGCCACCGCCCGACCCTAGCCCCCGGAGTCACCTCGGCGGGCCGGCGGTCACCGCGGTCGGTCGTCGTCGGTGAGAAGCGAGGGATCCTGGCGGATGATCTCCGCGAGCCGGGCGGCGGGGTCGGGACTCAGTCCGTCCTGTGGCGTCCACGCCGGAACGGTCTTCACCGACATCGGCCAGGGCGGGGGCGGTACGGCGGCACCTGCCGCGCTGACCGTGACGATGCCACCCGACCAGGAGACCCGCAGCGGGTACGCCTGCCCGTCGTGGTCGACCCGCACGGACACCGCCATTCCCGGGTGCTCCGCGACCACCCGGCGCACCACCTCGGCGACCTCCTCGACCGGGTCCCGCCACATGACGTCGTCGGCCCGGTGCTGGCCACCGGCGGCGTCCGTCCAGTGCGGAGGACCGGCGCCCTCCGGCCGGTCGCGGTCGCCCGGGCCGCGCGGCGGCCGGC
>NZ_JBFAMU010000587.1:0-2847 GCF_040656655.1 Micromonospora sp. NPDC049799 | reverse complement strand
CGCAGCTCGACGGCGTAGGCGGCGAGCGCCTCCACCAGATCGGGGACCGAGGCGTGCGGCGGCTGGACGTCGACCCGCAGGCCGAACTCCGTCGCGGTCTCCGCCGTCTTGGGCCCGATCACCGCAACAACGGTACGCGCGTGCGGCTTCCCGGCGATGCCGACCAGGTTCCGCACGGTCGAGGACGAGGTGAAGAGCACCGCGTCGAAACCGCCGGACTTGATCGCGTCCCGGATCTCGGCGGGCGGCGGGGCGGCCCGGACGGTCCGGTACGCGGTCACGTCGTCGACCTCCCAGCCGCGCTCGGTGAGCCCGGCGGCGAGCGTCTCGGTGGCGATGTCGGCGCGGGGCAGCAGGACCCGGCCCACCGGGTCGAGGATCTCGTCGTGCGGCGAGAACTCGGCCAGCAGGCCCTCGGAGGACTGCTCACCAGCGGGGACCAGCTCCGGCTGGATGCCGAAGGCGCGGACCGCGTCGGCGGTCGCCTCACCGATGCAGGCGATCTTGACGCCGCCGAAGTGGCGGGCGTCCAGGCCGTGCTCGGCGAACTTCTCCCAGACCGCCCGGACCGCGTTCACCGACGTGAAGATCACCCAGGCGTACCGGCCGTCGACCAGGCCCTTGACCGCCCGCTCCATCTGGGCCGGCGTACGCGGCGGCTCGACCGCGATGGTCGGCACCTCGCACGGGATGGCCCCGTACGCGCGCAGCCGCGCGCTCATCGCACCGGCCTGCTCCTTGGTGCGGGGCACCAGCACCTTCCAGCCGTACAGCGGGCGGTTCTCCCACCAGCTCAGCTTGTCCCGCTGGCCGACGCCCTCACCGAGGGTGAGCACGACCCGGCCGGTGAAGCCGAGGGCCGCCGCGACGAAGGAGTCCACGGTCGACGTGGTCGTGTACTGCGTCTCGCCGGTGCCGTCGCCGGTCACCCCGACGCCGGTCGTGCCGTCCACCCCGGCGGCCAGCAGGCCGTCCCGGATCGCGGCGAGGTCACCGGCGTCCACGGCCAGAGCCAGCGAGCCCCGGCCGACGGCCGCCGCCAGCGCCTCGAAGTCGAGGGTGTTGACGTCCTCGACGTCCGCCGCGGTCCGTACGCCCGGCAGCGGCACACCCGCGTACGTGGCCACGCCCTCGGCCTGCCCGACACCGGGTACCACCTCGAAGTGCGCGGCGGTACGGGCCACCGCCTGCACCTCCTTGACCACCGAGTCGTGACCGAAGGGGTCACCGGCGACCAGGTGCACCGCGTTCAGCCCGGAGCGGGCCGCCGAGATCAGCACCTTCGCCACGTCACCCGGAGCGCCCTCCGCCGGGGTGAACTGCGCGTCTTCCTTCGCCTGTGCACGGACCGCGTCGAGCAGCGACTCGGGGACTCCCCGGTCGTACACGACCTGGTCGGCGTCGACGAGGGCGTCGTGCGCCCGGCGGGTCAGCAGGCCCGGGTCGCCGGGACCGGCCCCGACGAACGCGATGCGGCCTACGGGCTTACGGGTGCGGGTCATTCTGTGCTCCCAAATTGCTGGGTCCCCGGGCCGGTGTGTCCTTCCTGGCCGAGGATCGAGTCGGCGCCGAGGTCGAGGAGTTCGGCGGCGAGTGCCTTGCCGATCTCCGCCGCGTCGGCGGGCGTACCGGTGTGGGACAGCCGGAGGTCTCGCGAACCGTCCGGGCTGATCACCGCACCGCGCAGGTAGATCTCATCGCCGGTCTCACCCTCGGCGAGTTCGGCGTAGGCGGCGACCGGAGCTGAGCATCCGGCCTCCAGGGTGGCCAGCAGCGCCCGTTCCGCGGTGACCGCGGCGCGGGACGGTGCGTGGTCGAGCACGGCGAGCAGCTCGACCAGGTCCGGGTCGTCGATCCGGCACTCCACCGCCAGCGCGCCCTGGGCGGGCGCGGGCAGCATCAGCATCGGGTCGAGCGTCTCGGTGATCACGTCGGTGCGGCCCAACCGGGCCAGCCCGGCCCGAGCCAGGACCACGGCGTCCAGGTCGGCGTCCGGGCCGAGCACCCGCGCGAGCCGGGTGTCGACGTTGCCCCGGATGGGGGTGACCTCCAGTTGCAGCCCCAGCGCGTGCAGCTGGGCGATGCGGCGCAGCGCGCCGGTGCCGATCCGCGCGCCGGGCGGCAGCTCGGCGAGCGTACGACCGTCCGTGGCGATCAGGGCGTCCCGCGGGTCCTGCCGGGGCGGTACGGCCGCGATGTGCAGACCTGGGGCCGCCGCGGTGGGCAGGTCCTTGTAGGAGTGCACCGCGAAGTCGATCGTGTTGGCTACCAGCGCGTCCCGCAGCGCGGAGACGAACACGCCGACGCCGAGCCGGTGCACCGGCGCGGACGAGCGGTCACCGGCGGTCACCACCTCGACCAGTTCGACGGCTCGGCCGGTGGCGGCGGTCAGCGCGTCGGCGATCTGGCCGGACTGGGCCATCGCGAGCTTGCTGCCCCGGGTCCCGAGACGCAGGGGGGTGCTCATCGCTCACCTCCGGTGGGCGGGAAGTCGGCGACGGTGCCGCCGAACGGCGGGACGTCGCTGTCGACGTCTCCGAAACGGGGGACGTCGGCGGTGTCGACGATGTCGGGGACCGTGTCGACCGGGGAGGTCTGCGGCACCTGGAGGTCGAACAGCTCGCGCAGCAGGGCCGCGTACTGGTCACCGCCGGGCTCGGCCGCGAGCTGGCGGACCCGCACGGTGGGCTGGTGCAGCAGCCGCTGGACCACACGGTGCACCGTCCGGGCCACCTCGGCGCGCTGGTCGTCGCTGAGGTCCGGACGGCGCTGGGCCAGCCGGCGCAGCTCGGCGGCGAACCATCGTCACAGCCGCGCACCCCTGGTCGGGTACGCGTGCGAGCCGTC
>NZ_JBFAMU010000586.1:0-2851 GCF_040656655.1 Micromonospora sp. NPDC049799 | reverse complement strand
GCCACGACCGGCGACGCGCTGCCCGAGCCGGTGGCCCGCGCGGTCACCCGGGTCCGTGCCGCGTACGCCGACCAGCCGTTCCGCGCCCCGGAGGCCGCGCACCTGGCCGACCTGGGGCTCGGTCCCCGGGAGATCGGGGCGGCCGTCCGCGCCGGCGTGCTGCTGAAGCTCGCCGACAACGTGGTGCTGCTGCCCGGGGCGGTCGACGACGCGCTGCGGGTCCTGGCGACGCTGCCGCAGCCGTTCACGCTCAGCGCCGCCCGGCAGGCCCTGGGAACCACCCGCCGCGTCGCCGTACCGCTGCTGGAACTGCTGGACCGGCGCGGCGCCACCCGGCGGCTGCCGGATGACGCCCGCGTGGTGGTGGAGTCCTAGGAGACGGTCCCCGCCCAACCCGCCCCGGCTGCCCGGGCCGGTCGCCTAGCGTGGCGGGCATGGACCCGTCCGCGATCTGGAGGGACAAGCAGCACCGGTGGCGGATCGAGGCGTACCGGGCGCCGGACCTGCGGTTCGCGATCTTCGCCACCAACGGCACCACCGAGTCGGCCCCGCTGTGGCTGTTCGGGATGTCGGCGCTGGCCCGGTGGCTGATGAGCCACAAGATCTCCCTCGACGACCTGGAGGTCGACTGAGGGCCACCCGGACGGGGGACGGCACCGGCGAATCGCCCCGGACGGGCGGATCCGGCGCCTACGGTCCGGTACGTGAAGGACCGAGGAATGCGCACCTTCCTGACCGTACTGGCCGGGCTCGCGGTGATCTACTTCGGCACCACCGGACGCAGCCCGGACGATCCCGGTGGCGTGTCCGGCGGACTGGTGGTGCTCGCCCTCCTGGCGGCCCTGCTGGTGTGGCACCTGACCAAGCCGGGGGACAAGACCGTCAAGTGACCGCCGTCAGGCGCTCGCGGCGCGGGTCACCTCGCCGGCGGACTCCTCGCCCAGCGCCACCCGCACCAGGGCCGAGGCCAGCCGGCCGAACTCCGCGCCGTCGACCAGACCGGCCAGCCGGTCCGGGGACCCGGGCAGGCCGAGGCGCTTCGCCCCGGCCAGGGTGCGCTTGTCGGCGTACGGCCGCACGTCCGGCCAGACCGTCTGCGCCTCGCGAAGGAAGATGTCCGCGCCGGTCGGCCCGATCCCGGGGAACCCGGTCAGCAACCCGCGCATCCGGGTCGGCTGGCCGTCGGCCTCGTCGTGCAGCCGGCGCAGGTCACCCCGCCAGCGGTCCAGGCAGAGCCGCGCCCCGGTGCCGAGCATCGTCGCGGTCCGCTCGTCGTACCGGCGGTAGTGCCCCCGGCCCAGCGCGTCGACCCGGTCCTGCCAGCTCGCCGCCTCCATCGCCGCCGGGGTGCGGTAACCGGCCGCGAACAGCTCACGGGCGGCGGCCACCGCGACACACGCCCGGATCCGGGTGCTCAGCAGCGTGGTCAGCACGAGCAGCTGGTACAGCGGCCCGGGCCGGTCGGCCAACCGGATCCCCGCCTCCTCGGCGTAGGTCCGGCCCCGCCGCTCCAGCAGCACCCGCGCGGTCGTCCGATCGTCCCCCACGCACCGGGTGTACCCGTCCCGTGCCCGCCTAGCCCTTTCCGCATGCGCCCGTCGGCGTCGGGTAACCGGTTGTGGCAGGCGGCGGACAGCCGTCGTCCACCCGGAGGGAGAGGCCCGTGACGAACCCGCAGCAACAGGAGTTCCGGCGCAACGCCAAGGGCGCCACCAGCCAGGACAGCAAGGGCCCGAAGCCCAGTGGCTTCCCGCTCAACAAGGGCAGCTCGCACGGCGACGACGGCCGTCCCGTGCCTCGGGGGCAGGTCTCCCCGTACGGCCCGACGGAGGAGCCGGTCGCCGACGACGAGAGCCGGGGCTGACCGCCCCGGCTTCTCTCCTGACGGGCCGGGGTCGACCGCCCCGGCCCGTTCAGGGCGCTCGCAACCGGTTCCAGGTGGCGGCGGCCGCCAGCCCGAAGGCGATGTGCGGCACCAGGTCAGCCAACCAGTCGGCCCGCCGCCACGTACGCGGGTCGGTGACACCGAGGGCCGTCATCGAGCCGTCGGACATCGTCATCACGCCACCGCCGAGCACCGCGGTGGCCAGCGCCACCGGCATCCGACGCCCCCGGGACAGCAGGGCGAACCCGATGCCGCCGCCGATGCCCAACCCGTACCCGAGCAGGGGCCCGAGGCCGGAGCGGCGGTTGGCCGCCCGGTCCTCGGGCCCGAGGTCCACGTGCGCCACCCCGGACAGCCGGCCGGCGATCGCCTCCGGCGTACTGCTGGCCGGGCGCGCCCGGACCACCATGTCGAGGTAGCTCACCATGTTCAGGGCAGTGCTCCCGACCGCCCCGGCGATCGCCCCGTCGAGGAGCCGGGCGGCGCTCACGTCGGGTCGCCGGGTTCGCGCTCGCTCTTCGGGCCGTACACCCGCTCGCCGCGGATCACGCCCCGCTGTCCCCGGTCCTCCTGGAGGATCCGGTTGGTGACGTCGTTGGCCTTGTCGTCCGGCACCCGCCGCCCCGAGTCGTCGATGGCGTTCCGGATGCGCGCCCGCTGCTTGTCGTACGCGTTGCTGCCCGGCCGTGGTCCTGGCATCACTGCCTCCTCGGTCTCCTCGCCGATGACGTACCGCGGTCGTCTACCCGTGCAGGGTCCGGTCAACCCGACGGAGCCCGCCGGGGACGTCACCGCGGGGCGCGGACCACCGCCACCGGGCAGTCGGCGTGGTGCAGCACCGACTGGCTCACCGACCCCAGCAGCAACCCGGTGAACTCCCCGCGCCCCTGCCCGCCGACCACCAGGAGCTGGGCCTCGCGGGAGGCGTCGGCCAGCACGCCGGCCGGCCGTCCGCGTACCGTCCGC
>NZ_JBFAMU010000585.1:0-2851 GCF_040656655.1 Micromonospora sp. NPDC049799 | reverse complement strand
GCCGGCTTGGACACCTCCGCCGGCCGTGGCGCCGGCACCAGCGGTGGGCGCGGCTCACGCGGACCGTTCGGCCCCGGCCGGCGTACGCCGTCGAGCAGCGAGATCCCGCGTGCCCGCTTGCCGCCCGCGCGGCGCAGCAGACGCTCCGCCTGCTCGGCGGTGATCCGCTCGTTCGGGTCCTTGTTGAGCAGCCCGGTCAGCACCGGCTTGAGCGGCCCGGCGTTCTTCGGCGGGGGCATCGGCTCGGTGGCCAGCGCCGCGAGGGTGGCGATCGCGGACGGCCGCGCGTACGGCGACTTGCCCTCGACCGCCGCGTAGAGAGTGGCGCCCAGCGACCAGAGGTCGGCCTCCGGCCCGGCGGTGCCGTCCCGGGCCCGCTCCGGCGAGATGTACGCCGGGGAGCCCAGCACCATGCCGGTGCGGGTCACGTTGGGATCGCCCGGGATGGTGGCGAGACCGAAATCGGTCAGCACCACACGGCCGTCGTCGCCGAGCAGCACATTGCCCGGCTTGACGTCGCGGTGCATGACGCCCGCCTTGTGCGCCGCCTTCAGCGCGCCGAGCACGCCCAGCCCGATCTCCACCGCGCGCGCCACCGGCACCGGGCCGTCCTCGGCGAGGGTGTCCTGAAGGGACTTCGACGGCACGTACTCCATGACGATCCACGGGTCGCCGTCGGTGCGGAGCACGTCGAAGATGCGGACGACGTTGATGTGGTTGAGCCGGGCGATGGCCCGCGCCTCCCGCAAGGAGCGCTCCCGCATCTCGCGGCGCTCCTCGTCGGTGAGGCTGGGCGGGGGAACGAGTTCCTTGATCGCCACATCCCGGTGCAGCACCTCGTCGCGCGCCTTCCACACCCGACCCATGCCGCCCTGACCGAGCGGCGAAAGAAGCCGGTATCGGTCAGCGACGAGTTGGGGAAGCGCGTTCGACATCGGTGAGACGGTACCCGCAGCGCCCGACGCTCACACCGCCGGCACGCCACTGTGCGGCGAAGGTCAAGTTCTGGACGCGTACCCTGACGGCATGTCTGCCGAAGAGCCGCTGTTCCGGGTCGTCCGCGGCGTACCCACCGCCGAGGAACTGGCCGCCCTGGTGGGCGTCGGCGCCCCCGCGCCACACCGTGCCGACCTCGGTGAAGCCGGCGGCGGTCAGCGCCGACACGTGCCAGGAGACCGGCGGGTTCCACTCCGGACTGTGGCCCGTGGGGTAGATCTGGTGTCGCTGGGCGACCAGGGGAGCGAGGGTCGGGTCGGCGGCGGCCCGGTCCCACCACTGCGACCAGGAGAGGGCGGCGCCGGCGGCGTACCGGGCGGTGCGTCGGTCGTGGGCCCGGTCGAGCAGCCGTTTGGTCAGCCCGGGCAGCGCGTCGTCGGGCATGTGGTCGGCGTTCACCAGGATCCCGCCCGGCCGCAGCAGGTCCCGCAGTTCGGCGTAGAGGGCGGTGAGCCGGTCGGGCGCGAGCCAGTGCAGGGCGGTGGCGGTGAGGACGGCGTCGACCTCGCGGTGGGGGAGCGCGGCACGCCAGTCGGGCTCGTTGAGGTTGGCGGTGACGATGGTCGCGCGGTCGCCGAGGGACGCGCTGGCCAGGGCGAGCAGCGCCGGGTCGAGGTCGACCAGGGTCACCTCGGCGTCGGGGAAACGCCGCAGTGCGCGGGCCGCGATGCTGCCGGTGCCGCCGGCCAGGTCCAGTAGACGCAGCGGGCCGCCGTCGTGGACGGCGTCGACCGCGTCGAGCATCGCGGTGAACCGGTGCTCACGATCGGGCAGGTACGCCTCCTGCTGCCGGTCCCAGCTCTCCTGCCAGGCCACCGCTTCCAAGCTGTAAGGAGTCATAGCCCTGAGGCTAGTTACCGACAAGAATCGTGTCCAGACCTTGTTGCCAACAAGATGCAATTGCCGGAGTATGGCAACAGGGCGCTCGGCCGGGGAGTGGAGAATCGACGCAACCCTCTGTTTTGTGACGGTCGCTCTCGGGCACCGTTTCGACGCAAGCGCTCCGGGGCACTAGCCCGACCTGGGGATTCGTCGAGAGGGGATCGTGATGGCCGACACCACGACGGCGGCGACGTCGCGCCCGTCCGGGTCCGGGTCCGGTGGCCGGGGGAGCCGGGGCAGGCGGGCGCAGGGCCCGCCGTTCCGCAAGCCGCGCTGGCCCAAGGCGTACGCGTTCGCGCTGGTCACCGGCGCGCTGTTCCTGTTCTCCTGGGTCGGCCAGTTCGTCTTCCAGATGGCGGTGGAGAGCAACGAGGCGAGCCAGCACGGCCAGTCCTTCGCCTGGGCGGAGTTCCTCCCGCAGTTCTTCGCCTCCACCTTCGAGAACTGGCAGAGCGAGTTCCTCCAGCTGATCTGGCAGGCCGCCGGCCTGGCGCTCTTCTACTACTGGGGTTCATCCCAGTCCCGCGAGTCCGACGAGCGGATCGAGGCGAAGCTGGACGCGCTGCTGCGCGAGCGCAACCTCGACCCGCAGAACCCGTGACGGGTGGTCCCCGTCACGCGACGACCGGTTGACCTCAACCGGGCTTCACCTCCGACGCTCGATCGGACGAGGGACGACGAGCGACGGAGGGCGACATGAGGGTGATCGAGGTGGCGGCGTTCGGCGGGCCGGAGGTGCTGACCGTGACCGAGGCGCCGGACCCGAGCCCCGGCCCGGGTGAGGCACTGGTGGAGGTGGCCGCCGCCGACGTGCTCTGGGTGGAGACCATGATCCGGCGGGGCCACGGCGGGACGTACTTCCCGGTCGTGCCGCCGTACCGGCCGGGGGTCGGGGTGGCCGGGACGGTCGGCGCGGTCGGCTCGGGGGTCGACCGCCACCTCGATCACCCTCATGTCGCCCTCCGTCGCTCGT
>NZ_JBFAMU010000584.1:0-2855 GCF_040656655.1 Micromonospora sp. NPDC049799 | reverse complement strand
TACGACACCGAGCCGGCGTCGGCGAGCGAGCCGCCGTTGCGGGTCAGCGCCGTCCGCACCTCGGCGGCGATCTCCGGTTCACCGGCCGCGCCCAGCACCACCAGCCGGCGCAGGACCGACCAGCGCAGCTCGGTGTCGACGGCCAGCCCGGCGGGCACGTCCCGGCCGGCGAGCCAGCCGGTCAGCAGGTCGGCGTCGGTGGTCGCGGCGATCCAGCCCCGCGCGGCGGCGAGCTGCAACGACCCACCGGCCGGCGCGCCGTCGAGCAGCGCCCGGCAGGCGTCGGCGACCCGGGCCAGGGCGGCCTCGCGGGCGGCCGGATCCAGGTAGCGGTCGATCAGCGAGCGGCTGAGCGTGAGCACGTCCTCCGCGATGACCACCTCGGTCTCGGCGGGCAGCGCCGCCGCGATCAGCCCGACCAGGCCGACCCCGACCGGCCGTTCCCCGTCGGTGGCCGCGTCCAGCGCCTCCCCCCAGAGCAGCGCGCGGGCGAGCGGGTCCGCCAGGCCGGGCAGCAACGCCGGCACCGCGTCCGCGGAGGCCGGGTCGAGGCGGATCTTGGCGAAGGTCAGGTCGCCGTCGTTGGGCAGCAGCAGCCGGGCCGCCGGCTCACCGGCCAGGTCGGCGAGCACCGTACGGCCACCGACGGCGTCCGGGTCGAGGTCGACCTCGGTACGGGTCACGGTGCCGTCGGCGGCGTACCGGCCGACGCCGATGCGGTGCGGGCGCAGCACCGGGTGCGTCTCGGCGGCGGTCTGCGTCACCGCCACCTCGGTGTAGCGGCCGTCCGCGTCGACGGCCACCTCGGCGCGCAGGGTGTTGACCTGCGCGCTGCGCAGCCACCGCTGCGCCCACCCGGTCAGGTCCCGCCCGCTGGCGGCGGACAGGCTGCCCAGCAGGTCGTCCAGGGTGGCGTTGCCGAACCGGTGCTTCGCGAAGTGCGCGTTGAGGCCGGCGAGGAACGCCTCGTCGCCCAGCGCGGCGACGAGCTGCCGCAGGACGCCGGCGCCCTTGGCGTACGAGATGCCGTCGAAGTTGAGCAGGCCCTCGGCGGCGTCGGTGACCTCCTCGGGGGCCACCGGGTGGGTGGAGGGACGCTGGTCGGCGGCGTACCCCCACGCCTTGCGGCGCAGGGCGAACGTGGTCCACGCCCGGTCGAAGCGGGTCGCCTCCGCGGTGACCCGGGTGCCCAGGTACTCCGCGAAGGACTCGTTCAGCCACAGGTCGTCCCACCAGCGCATGGTGACCAGGTCACCGAACCACATGTGCGCCATCTCGTGGGCGATCGTGGTGGCCCGCAGCTCGCGCTGGGAGTCGGTGACGGCCGAGCGGAAGACGTAGTCGTCCCGGAAGGTGACCAGGCCGGGGTTCTCCATCGCGCCGGCGTTGAACTCGGGCACGAACGCCTGGTCGTACTTGCCGAACGGGTAGCGCACGTCGAACAGCTGGTGGAAGCGGTCCAGGCACTGCCGGGTCACCGTCATGATCTCGTCGATGTCGGTGTCCAGGTGCGCCGCGAGGGACCGGCGGCAGTACACGCCGAGCGGGATGCCGTCGTGGGAGTCGCGACGTACGTGCCAGGGCCCGGCGATCAGCGAGAAGAAGTACGTGGCCAGCGGCGCCGTCTCGGCGAACTCCCAGCGGCCCGGCGACGGGTTGGCGGCCAGCTCGCCGTTGGCGGCGACGGTCCAGTGCTCCGGCGCGGTGACCGAGAGGGTGACCGGCGCCTTCAGGTCGGGCTGGTCGAACGCCGCGAAGATGCGCTGCACGTCGTCCAGGAAGGACATCGCGTAGAGGTAGGTCTCACCGTCGGCCGGGTCGACGAAGCGGTGCATGCCCTCGCCGGTGTTGGAGTACGCCATGTCCGCGCTCACCGTGAGCGTGTTCTCCTCGGTGAGCCCGGTCAGCCGCAGCCGGTTGTCGTCCAGCGTGGCGGGGTCGAGGTCGACGCCGTTGAGGCGTACCTGATGCAGGGTCGCGGGCTTGACCTCGACGAACGTCTCCGTCCCGGCGGTGGCCCGGAACCGGATCTCCACGTGCGACCGGAACCGGTCACCGTCCCCGGTCAGGTCGAGGTCGACCCGGTAGGACTGGACGGTGATCGACGCGCCACGCGCGGTCGCCTCTACACGGCTCAGGCTCGGCATCCGCTTATCCTGCCCGATGGGGATCCGCACCGGTCCCCACGACCCCCTGGCACTGGAGGAACACGCGATGACTGCGCACCCCAAGGGCGACTTCGACCTCTCCCGGGCGGTCTGGCAGCGGGCCGAGGGAGACACCTCCGACAGCGCCGTCGAGGTCGCGTTCGTCGACGACCTGATCGGCATGCGCAACTCGGCCGAGCCGGACGGCCCGGTGCTGGTCTTCACCCAGGCCGAGTGGGACGCCTTCGTCGCTGGCGCCCAGGACGGCGAGTTCGACCTGGACTGACCATGATCCGGCGGCCGAGCCGAGTTCTGTGGAACGCCACGTACCTCACCGGCGTGCCATGAGGTACGTGGCGTTCCACCGAGCTCGTGCCCGCTCCGGCGACTAGTCACCGTCGCCCCACCCGAGGCCGCCCGGGCCGGGCGCATGGTGGAAGCCCGGATGGTCGGCCACGTCGGCGCACCGCTCGCCGTCCGGGCCGATCGCGCCGCAGAACAGCCGTTCCGCCCGGTGCCAGGCGTCGGCCGGGGACAGCGCCGCCGCCCCGAGGGCCAGCTCGGGCCGGAGCAGGCTCAGCGCCTCCGCGTACGCCACCGCGAACTCCCGGGCGTGGCCCGGGTCGGCTGCCTCGAAGCCCAGGTGCGCCGAGAACGAGATCACCGTGTCCGCCGAGCACGAGGGGGCCCGGATCATCGCGGAGGCCC
>NZ_JBFAMU010000583.1:0-2876 GCF_040656655.1 Micromonospora sp. NPDC049799 | reverse complement strand
GCAGCCGTCGCTGCCCTTCCCGCGTGGGCCGCTTACCCGCCGCTGACCTCGTCGAACGACGAGGCATCGGACGATCCCGGTACGGACGACCAGGGGTCGTGCAGAAGGTCCACGCCCACCACGGACCGGCCCGGTGCACCGGCGCCGGCCAGCGCGCCGGCGTGGCTGGTGGCCAGCAGCTCGGCGAACCGCTCCGACTCGCGCAGCGGCCCCGCCTCGACCACCGCGCCGTCGGCCATCACCACCACCTCGTCACAGTGCCGCACCGAGGAGAGACGGTGGGCGATGACGATGCCGATCCGGTCGCGCAGCAGGCGTTCGGTGGCCCGCTGCACCCGTGCCTCGGTCACCGGGTCGAGCCGCGCGGTGGCCTCGTCCAGGATCACCACGCGCGGGTCACGCACGAGGATCCGGGCGAACGCGACGAGCTGCTCCTGCCCCGCCGACAGCGCGTGCCCACCCTCGCCGAGCCGGGTCCGCAGACCGTCGGGCAGCTCGTCGACCCAGGCGGTCAGGCCCAGCTCGTCGAGCGCCCGGGCGGCGTGGTCGAGCAGGTCCGGGTCGAACAGCGCGACGTTCTCGGCGAGCGTGCCGGCGAGGATCTCGGTGCGTTGGGGCACCACGGCGATCCAGCGGCGCAGCTCCTCCACGTCGAGGTCGAGCAGGTCCCGCCCGGCGAGGAACACCGTCCCGCGGGGCAGGTCGACGGCCCGGGTGAGCACCTTGGTCAGGGTCGACTTGCCGGATCCGGTCCGGCCGACCAGTGCGTACGACAGCCCGCGGCGGAACGTCAGGTCGACGTCGCGCAGCGCGGCGCGCCGCACGCCGTCGGTGCTCGGGTAGTGGAAGGTCAACCCCCGCACCACCAGGTCGCCGTCGCTGGGCGGGACGCCGCCGGTGGGCTCCTGCGGCGAGTCCTGGAGCAGCTGCACCCGCCCCCAGGCGCCGAGCGCGTACTGGAGTTCGGGGACCATCCTGCTCACGTGCTCGACGGTCGCGCCGAACGCGAGCGCGAGCAGCCACACCGCGGTCAGCCGCGCGCCGTCGATGCGGCCGGCGGCCAGCGCCCACGCGCCGCCGAGCACGACCACCGCGATGCCGCCGCGGTTGACCGCGCCGGCGATCGTGGTCACCTTCGCCGACATCCGCCACACCACCAGGCCGCGGGAGAGCACGGCCGCCGCGCGTCGGGCGTAGAGGCGCAGGACGTACGGGCGGGCCAGGCTGGTGCGGACGTCGTCCTGACCGTGGATCGCCTCCTCCATCACCGCGGCAAGGTCGGACCAGGCCTCCTCCTCGGCCATCCGGGCCGGGACGATCCGGGCGGTGGGCCGGCGCAGGCCGATCGCGAGCGTCACCGCGAGCACCAGCATCGCGACGCCCGCCGGCCACCAGACGGCGAGGGCGACGAAGACCGACAGCACACCGACCGCCAGCATCTGCGCGATGCGTACGCCCTGGGCGCGCACCGCCGACGCCACCTGGTAGACGTCGCCGTCGATGCGGTCGAGCAGCTCGCCGACCGGGGTGGTCTCCAGCGTCGGCAGGTCCTGGCCGAAGGCGACCCGGCACAGCCGTCGGCGGACGTCGGCGGACCAGTCGGCGGTCACCCCGGCCATGACCAGGCTGACCACGAGGTCGGTGGCCACGGCGGCGACCAGTGCCACCGCAAGCAGGGTGAAGAAGCCCACCGACCGGTGCACGAGGACCGGCCCGGCCAGCGCGGACGCCGCCGCCTGTCCGGCCCCGCCGAGCACGATCAGGCAGGCCACGAGGGTCATCCGGCGGGGCGAGGTGGCCCACATGTCACGGAGCAGACGCATGGTGGACCCCTTACGGCACGACGGTGGCGGAACAACCAGCCTCGCCGTCACGGCCCGGCCGCTCAACGCATTTATGCGTCGATGCGACGCCTGTCGACGTGCTCCTCCACCCGCGACTCAGGTCCGGGCCACCCGGCGGACGATGCCGAGCAGGGCGCGGTGAGCCCGCCATCCCGACGATCCGTAGACTCGCGCCCACCAGGTCGGGCCGGCCCAGCCCAGCTGCGGCCACTGGTCGGGATTCGGCTCCCGGTGAACGGGACCCGAAGAGATCTTGGTAGGAAACGGCCCCTCCAGGGGCCGTTCCGTACCAAGATCTCCCGCCGACCCTTGCGGGACCGGCGATCGTGTGTGTGCGTGTCCGGTAACGGACCATACGTCCGGTTCGGGGTGTGACCGGGGGGCATCCTGGCGGCGGAATCGTGGCCGGCCGGGGGTCGTTACACATGGCGGACGATCGAGCAGGACGCGCAGCCTCCCGGGCGCGGGTTCGTGGCCCCGGAATGATGGCGGGTAGCCGGTCGTTACATCCCCCTGGCACCGCGGACGAGCAACCCCCTGCTCCGGTGAGCGTGTGCCGATCCCCCCGAACTTCCTTGAGCACCGGATGGTGCCTCGCACCCCCGCACGCCGATCCCCCTCGGCGGTTGGGTGCCCACCCCCAAAAGGAGCTCCCCTGATGAACACGATCATGCGTAAGAGCGTTCTCGGTATCGCTGGTATCGCCTTCGCCGGTGGCATCTTCGCCGGCCCCGCTGTTCACGCCGCTGCGGCGGTCGACGCCAAGCCCGTCGCGGTCGCGGTGCAGGCCGACAAGGCCGACACCGGCAAGCTGATCCCGCACGGTGTGCAGGGCAAGCAGTCGCGCATCGACCTGTCGGATGAGCAGACCACCAACGTCAAGGCGATCATCGCGGCGACGAAGAAGGCCGACATGGACGAGCGCGCCGCCGTGGTCGCGATCGCGACCGCGTTGCAGGAGTCGAAGCTGGAGAACCTGGGTCACCTGGGTGAGCGCAACGACCACGACTCGCAGGGCCTGTTCCAGCAGCG
>NZ_JBFAMU010000582.1:0-2877 GCF_040656655.1 Micromonospora sp. NPDC049799 | reverse complement strand
CCACCTCGCCGCCGCCCTGGCGCAGCTGGGTTCGCGCGGCTGACCAGCCCCTGGGATACCGGGCGGCGGGTCGGGCCGGTGCGGCGGCATGATGGCCGGATGGGGAAGACACACGAGCGCATCGACGGCCGGCTCCGCACGTTCATCGAGGACCAGCCGCTCTTCTTCACCGCGACGGCGCCGCTGTCCGGTGACGGCACCATCAACCTGTCACCGAAGGGTCTGCGCGGGTCGTGGGCGGTCCTGGACGACCGCACCGTGGCCTACCTGGACTTCGCCGGTTCCAACGCCGAGACGGTCGCCCACCTGCGGGAGAACGGCCGGATCACGCTCATGTGGTGCGCGTTCACCGGCCCGCCGAACATCGTGCGGGTGCACGGGCGGGGTGAGCCGGTGTTCCGCGACGACCCCCGCTGGGTGGAGCTCGCCGGTCACTTCCCGGACATCGACACCAGCCAGCACGGCCTGCGGGCGATCATCGTGGTGCGCGCCGAGCTGATCCGGGACACGTGCGGCTACGCGGTGCCGTTCATGACCTACGACAGCGACCGGGACCTGCACGCCCGGCGGTTCGCCCGGGAGGACGACGCGTCGCTGGACGCGTACTTCGCCGGCAAGGACCACGTGGCGACCAGCATCGACGGGCTGCCCGGCCTGCCGCTGCCGCTGCCGCCGACCCCGGTGTCCTGACCCCGGGGTGCCCGGGCGGTCAGTGGATGCCGGCCATCAGGGCGCGGATCTGCCGGGCGAACATCACCGCCGCGCCACCGAGCACCACCGAGGCCAGGCCGAAGACGAGGAAGTAGGTCGGCTGCGGCCACGTGTCGGCCAGGCGGGCGACCTGACCGCCGATGGCGTCGCCGACGGCGGTGGCGAGGAACCACAGGCCCATCATCTGGCTGGCGTACTTCACCGGGGCCAGCTTCGTGGTGGCCGACAGGCCGACCGGGCTCAGGGACAGCTCACCGGCGACCTGGACGGCGTAGACGGCGACCAGCCACCACGGTGAGACCAGGTCGCCGCCGACGGCGGCCTGCGCGGCGGCGGCCATCAGCACGAACGACAGGCCGTTGAGGACCAGGCCGACGGCGAACTTGGTCGGGGTGGAGACCCGGTGGCCCAGCCGCACCCACAGCAGGGCGGCCAGGGGCGCGCCGATGATGATGAGGATCGGGTTGACCGACTGCAGCCAGGACGCCGGGAAGGTGAACCCGGCGACGTCCCGGTCGGTGTTGTCGGCGGCGAAGATGTTCAGCACCGACCCGGCCTGGTCGTAGATCATCCAGAACGCGGCGGCGAACACGAACAGCCACACGTACGCCTTCATCCGGCTGCGTTCGGTGTCGCTGAGCTCCCGGTCGAGCAGGATCCGCGCGAAGTAGACCACGGTGACCAGCACGGTGACGGCGGTGAGCAGGTTGACCACGGTGTCGACGGTGAACAGGCCGGCCACGGCGAGCGCCGCCACGGCCAGCACCAGGACGGCGGCGGCGACGCCGATCCGGCTCAGCGCCCGTCGCCGGTCGGCCCCGAGCAGCGGGTCGGCCGGCCGGGCGCCCGCGTCGCCCAGGCGGCGCCCGCCGAGGACGTACTGCAGCACGCCGAAGGTCATGCCGATCGCCGCCGCCCCGAACCCCAGATGCCAGTTGATCTTCTCGCCGAGGAAGCCGGTGATCAGCGGCGCGATGAACGCGCCCAGGTTGATGCCCATGTAGAAGATCGAGAAGCCGGCGTCGCGGCGCGGCGAGTCCCGGTCGTAGAGGTCCCCGACCATGGTGGAGATGTTGGGTTTGAGCAGGCCGGTGCCGACCACGATCAGCGCCATGCCGGCGAAGACGCTCCACCGGACGGGGATCGCCATCACGTAGTGGCCGGCGGCGATGACGATGCCGCCCCACAGCACGCTGCGGCGCGCGCCGATCAGCCGGTCGGCGACCCAACCGCCGGGCAGCGCCATCAGGTACACCATCGCGTTGTAGGTGCCGTAGACGGCGTTGGCGGTGGACTCCCCCAGGCCCTGCCCGTCGTCGGCCAGCGACGCGGTCAGATACAGCACCAGGATCGCCCGCATGCCGTAGAAGCTGAACCGTTCCCACATCTCGGTGAGGAAGAGCGTGGCCAGGGCGGGCGGATGCCCGAAGAAGCCGCGCCCGGCCGGCGGTCGGGCGGCGACCGGCGCGTCACTGGCCATGGCGAACCTCCGGCTGCTCGTCGGGCGGCTAACATCCCCGTTGGCAGCGGAAACACTCCACCGTTTCGACCCGGCCCCGGGACGACCCCGCCGGGTGCCCGACACGGCCGGTTACCCTTGGTGCGGCCCGACCGTGCGCGCGGCAGCGCCACGGGCGGGAATGGCCGGGCGGGAACGGACTGTTGGACCAAGAAGACCAGCACCACGAACGAGGGGAAGTCGATCATGGGCGAGCGTATGCTGCGCGGAAGCCGTCTGGGCGCGGTCAGCTACGAATCCGACCGGAACACGGAGCTCGCGCCGCGTCAGACCCGCGAGTACCTGTGCGCCAAGGGTCACCAGTTCGAGGTGCCGTTCGCCGTCGACGCCGAGGTCCCCACGACCTGGGAGTGCAAGTTCGACGGCAGCGTCGCTCGGCTGGTCGACGGCAACGAGCCGGAGCAGAAGAAGGCCAAGCCCCCGCGTACCCACTGGGACATGCTGCTGGAGCGGCGCTCGATCGCCGAGCTGGAGGACATCCTCGCTGAGCGGCTGCAGGAGGTTCGCACCCGCCGCGGCCGGGCCTGAGCAGCCACCGCACGACACGACAGCGCCCCGGCAGCCTCTGCTGCCGGGGCGCTTCGCGTTTGGAGACGGGCCTAGCTGCGGCCGGGCTCGACGATCTCGCCCTCGATGGCCCGGCCGCC
>NZ_JBFAMU010000581.1:0-2880 GCF_040656655.1 Micromonospora sp. NPDC049799 | reverse complement strand
CTGCGGCTGGGCAGGGCCACCCGGCCGGGCCGCCGGTAGCGGGTACGCGGGGCGGTCGGACGGGACCGGTGCGCCCCACCGCCGCCCAGCACCGCGCGCAACGGGGCGAGGGTGTCGTTGGTGAGGTGACCGGCCCAGACCAGGTCCCAGACGGCGCTGGTCAACGCGGCGTCGTCGGTCGAGCCGACCCGGTCGGCCAGCGGCCGGAAGAACAGCGCCTGCCCCTCGCCGAGCGCCTCCAGCACCGCCTCGTGCAGCGGGGTGAGGGTCAGCGCGTCGTCGATCGGGGGCAGCAGCAGGGGCGCGGTGTCCGCGTACGCCAGGGTGACCCAGCCGTCGCCGCCGGAGATCGCCCCCGAGCCGGCCCAGAACACCTCGCCGCTGGCGCACAGCTCGTCGAGCTGGGCGGGTGAGTAGTCGGCGACCCGGCCCGGCAGCACGAGACGTTCCAGTGCGGACGCCGGCACCGCCGCGCCCTGCAACTGCTCGACGGCCGCGGCGACGGCCTCCACACCGCGCGCCGAGGAGCCGACCTGCTGCCAGCGGGGCAGGAACGCGGCCAGCGCGCGCGGCGGCACCGGCTCGATCTCCCGGCGCAGCGCGGCCAGGGACCGCCGGCGGAGCAGGCGCAGCACCTCGGCGTCACACCACTGGGTGCCCACGGTGTCCGGAGCGAACTCGCCGGAGACGACCCGGCCGGTCGCGGCGAGCCGGCGCAGCGCCTGCTCCACGACGAACACGCCGAGCCCGAAGCGGGCCGCGCAGGTGGTGGCCGCGAACGGGCCGTGGGTGCGGGCGTACCGGGCGACCAGATCGCCGAGGGGATCGGCCACCGGCGCCAGGTACGCCTCGGCGATCCCGACCGGCAGGGCCACCCCAAGGGCATCCCGCAGCCGGGCCGCGTCCTCCACGACGACCCAGCGGTCCTGGCCGGCGATCCGGATCCGTAGGACCCGGCGGGCGGCCTCCAGCCCGGTCAGCCACTCGGCGGGGGCGCCGCGCTCGGCCAGCTCGTCGGCGCTGAGGTCGCCGACCACCCGGAGCAGCTCGACCACGTCCTCGGCGTCGCGGGGGCGTCGCTGGTCGGTGCGCCAGCGCAGCTGCCGTTCGGTCTCGGCGAGCACGGCCGGGTCCAGCAGCTCGCGCAGGTCGACCCGGCCGAGCAGCTCGCCGAGCAGGGCCGAGTCCAGTGCGAGGGCGGCGGCGCGCCGCTCGGCGAGGGGAGCGTCCCCCTCGTAGAGGAACGCGCCCACGTAGCCGAACAGCAGGGACCGGGCGAACGGTGATGGGCGCTCGCTCTCCACCTCGACCAGCCGCACCTTGCGGGCGGCCAGGTCGCGCATCAGCGCGGCCAGGGCGGGCTGGTCGAAGACGTCCTGGAGGCACTCCCGGGCGGCCTCCAGGGTGACCGGGAAGTCGGCGTACTCGCGGGCGACGTCGAGCAGCTGTGCGGCGCGTTGGCGTTGCTGCCACAGCGGCTGGCGGCGGCGCGGGTCGCGGCGGGGCAGCAGCAACGACCGGGCGGCGCACTCCCGGAACCGGGACGCGAACAGCGCGGACGTGCCGACCGACTCCTCCACCAGCTGGGCGATCTCGTCGGGCTCGAAGACCACCACGTCCGCGCCGGGCGGCTCGTCGGCGGTGTCCGGCAGCCGCACCACGATCCCGTCGTCGGAGGGCATCACCTGGGCGTCCACCCCGTACCGCTCGGCGAGCCGCCGGCCGATCGCCAGGGCCCACGGCCCGTTGACCCGGGCGCCGAGGACGCTGTGCACGGCGAGCCGCCAGTCGCCCAGCTCGTCGCGGAACCGCTCCACCACGACCGTGCGGTCGTCGGGGAGCGATCGGGTGGCGGCCTTCTGCTCGCGCAGGTACGCCATCAGGTTGCCGGCGGCCCAGTCGTCCAGCCCGCCCGCACGCAGCGCGGCGACCGCGTCGGCGTCGCTCTGCCGTAGCAGGGCACGGACCCGGGCACCGATGGCCCGCCCCAGCTCCACCGGCCGGCCGAGCTGGTCGCCCTTCCAGAACGGCATCTTCGCTGCCTGGCCGGGGGCGGGGGAGACCAGCACTCGGTCCGGTGTGATCTCCTCGATGCGCCAGGAGGAGGAGCCGAGCAGGAAGACGTCACCCACCCGGGACTCGTAGACCATCTCCTCGTCCAGCTCGCCGACCCGCGCGGCACGCTCCGCGCCGGCCAGGAAGACGCCGAAGAGCCCCCGGTCGGGGATGGTGCCGCCGCTGGTGACCGCCAGCCGTTGCGCGCCGGGACGGCCGGTGAGGGTGTCGGTGGCCCGGTCCCACACCAGCCGGGGCCGCAGCTCGGCGAAGGCGGTGGACGGGTAGCGCCCGGAGAGCATGTCGAGCACCGCGTGCAGCGCCGAGTCGGGCAGCTCGGCGAAGGGCGCGGCCCGCCGGACCAGCACGGCCAGGTCGCCGATCCGCCACGGCTCCAGCGCGACCATGGCGACGATCTGCTGGGCCAGCACGTCGAGGGGGTTGCGCGGGTAGTGCAGCTCCTCGATGGCGCCGCCGCTCATCCGCTCCGCCACCACCGTGCAGGAGAGCAGGTCGCCCCGGTGCTTGGGGAAGACGACGCCCCGGGAGACCGCGCCGACCTGGTGCCCGGCCCGACCGACCCGTTGCAGGCCGGCGGCCACGCTGGGCGGGGCCTCGATCTGCACCACCAGGTCCACGGCGCCCATGTCGATGCCCAGCTCCAGGCTGGAGGTGGCGACCACGGCGGGCAGCTGCCCGGACTTCAGCGCCTCCTCGATGTGCTTGCGCTCCTCGCGGGAGACGCTGCCGTGGTGGGCGCGGGCGATCACCGGCGGCGCGCCGGCCGCCCCGCCCGCCTGCGCCATCATCTCGGCGGGCGTCCGG
>NZ_JBFAMU010000580.1:0-2881 GCF_040656655.1 Micromonospora sp. NPDC049799 | reverse complement strand
GGCGACCGGCTGAGCGCGGCGGTGGCCTGGGCGGGCCGGATCTACACCGCCGACGAGGCCACCGGCACGGTGTACGCGTTCGACGGCGACGGCCGGCTCGTCGACACCGTCCGCGGCCGCCCGCTCGGGCCACTTGAGCTGGAGGTCCGCGAGAACCACCTCTTCATCAACGCCCCGGACGCGTCGACCGCGCGCGTCGTCGACGACCGGCACCAGATCCGCGAGGTCGACAAGTACGCCAACGACGTGCTCGGCGGCGACCCGCCGCCCGCTCCCCCGCCGCCGCCCCCGCCGAAGAAGCCGAAGGTCGGCAAGCCGGGCGGCCCCCGCGCGGTGACCGCGTCGGCAGGCAACGCGCAGGCCCGGGTGAGCTGGCGGTCGGCCCCGGCCAACGGCGCGGAGATCGTCCGGTACGTGGTGACCGGCGCCGGGCAGCGGCTGGAGGTGGGCGCCAACCAACGTGCGGTGGAGGTGAAGGGCCTCACCAACGGCGAGACGTACCGGTTCGCGGTGCACGCGGTGAACGCCAAGGGCGCGGGGCCGTCCCGCAGCAGCAACCCGGTGACGCCGACGGCGGCGGTGCCGGACCCGCCGGCGAGCGTGACCGCCCAGGAACGGCCGGACGGGACGGTGCTGGTGCGCTGGCCGGCGGCGAACGGGCAGGGCAACACGATCGCCCGGTACGCGGTGACGGCGACGTCGGCCGGCACCAACGCGCCCGCCGGGGAGACGGCCAGGACCGAACTGGTGGTGCCGGCCGGTGAGCTGGAGTACGGCACGCAGTACGCGTTCACGGTGGTCGCGGTCAACGACAAGGGTGCCGGTTCGGCGGCCTCGCCGGTGAGCAACACCGTGGTGCCGTACGCGCCGCCGGACCGCCCGGCCGCGTTGGAGGCGACCACGGTGCCGGACCGGCCGGGCACGGTGGCGGTGCGGTGGATCCCGGGCGAGGCCAACGCCCGGCCGGTGACCGGGTACCTGGTGGACGTGGGGGGCCGGCGCAGCGAGGTGACCGACACGGCCACCACCGTGGAGGGCCTGGGCAACGGGCAGAACGTCACCGTCACGGTGAAGGCGGTCAACGAGGCCGGGCCGGGCCCGGAGGCGACCGCCACCGCGCGGACGGTGGCGGAGCCACGGGTCACCGTGACCGGCTCGTCGGCCA
The DNA here is from genome assembly GCF_040656655.1 of Micromonospora sp. NPDC049799. Taxonomy (NCBI): domain Bacteria; kingdom Bacillati; phylum Actinomycetota; class Actinomycetes; order Micromonosporales; family Micromonosporaceae; genus Micromonospora; species Micromonospora sp. NPDC049799. The sequence continues at coordinate 1,716 of NZ_JBFAMU010000580.1, read as the reverse complement.
CGGCCACGTCGGCGACGGTGCGGTTCACCGTGGACGCCGGCGGCGGCCGGGCCACCTGCACGCTGAGCGCGGCCGGCCAGCCGGCGAAGCCCGGCGGATGCGGCAGCATCACGATGACCGGGCTGACCCCGGGTACGAGCCACACGTTCACCGTGACCGCGACGAACGCCGCCGGGAAGGGCACGGCCACCCGGGTCCAGGCGACCGCCGCGCTGTACGGGACGGCCACCTGCGTCAACGGGCCGGACGGCGACCAGCGCACCTACTGCGACGCCGACGTCGACGGCCGCAACGGCAACGAGGTCTTCTCGGTGCCCCGGCAGGACAACGACCGGCAGGTCGGTTGGGCGAGGCCGGGCACCCGGCTGAAGGCGTACTGCCGGCGGGCCGGCGAGAACGTCGACGCGTGGATCTACAACGGCCAGAAGCAGAGCACCTGGTGGGTGCAGGTCGACTACAAGGGACGCAACTACATCCCGTGGGCGTGGCTCAACCTCGACGGCGGCGACGACATCAACGACCTGCCGCCCTGCTGACCCTTTTCCAGGCAAGGAGCACCACCGACCGTGCAGACCCACGACCCGCTCACCCAGCCGGAGGTGCAGGGCTTCGCGGCTCTCGCCGCCCGGCTGGCCGAGAACGTCAACGCGGTCGTGCTGGGCAAGCCCCAGGTGGTCCGGCTGGCGCTGACCGCACTCTTCGCGCAGGGGCACGTGCTGCTGGAGGACGTGCCGGGGGTCGGCAAGACCACCCTCGCGCGGGCCGTGGCCGCGACCGTGAAGGGCGAGTGGCGGCGCATCCAGTTCACCCCCGACCTGCTGCCCTCGGACGTCTCCGGGGTGACCATCTTCAACCAGGCCACCCGGGGCTTCGAGTTCCACCCGGGGCCGGTGTTCGCCAACATCGTCATCGCCGACGAGATCAACCGGGCGTCACCGAAGACGCAGTCGGCGCTGCTGGAGGTGATGGAGGAGCGCACCGTCACCGTGGACGGGGTACGGCATCCGGTGCCGCAGCCGTTCCTGGTGGTGGCCACGCAGAACCCGGTGGAGATGGACGGCACGTACCGGCTGCCGGAGGCCCAGCTGGACCGGTTCCTAGTGAAGCTGTCGGTGGGCTACCCGGACGAGGCGGTCGAGGTGGAGGTGCTGCGCGGGGCGACGGTCCGCTCCCCCGAGGCGCTCACCCCGGTCACCGACACCGCGACCGTCGGGGAGATGGTGCGGATGGCGCTGCGGGTGCACATCGCCGAGCCGCTCTACGCGTACGCGGTGCGCCTCGCCGCGGCGACCCGCGCGCATCCGCACGTGCGGGTCGGGGTGAGCCCGCGCGGGGTGATCGCGCTGACCCGGGCGGCGTGCGCGTACGCGCTGATCGACGGGCGGGGCTGGATCATGCCGGAGGACCTGAAGACCCTCGCCGAGCCGGTGTTCGCCCACCGTCTGCTGCTCACCCCGGACGCGCAGGTGCGCGGGGTGACCGCCGCCGAGGTGTTGCGCCAGGCCATCGCGGCCGTGCCGGTGCCTCTCCCCTCCGGCCACGCGGCTCCGGTCCGGGGCTGAGGAGGGGCGTGGGGATCACCGCTCGCGGTGTCGGGCTGCTCGTGGCCGCCGTGGTGCTGCTCGGCGCCGGTTTCCGGTTCGCGTACCCCGAGCTGGTGCTGCTGGGCGCGGCCGCCGCGGCGGCGGTCGGTTACGCCGTGGTGGTCGCGGCGCG
>NZ_JBFAMU010000579.1:0-2886 GCF_040656655.1 Micromonospora sp. NPDC049799 | reverse complement strand
CCCGGTGCGCATCAGTTCCTGGTACTGCTCGGGGAGGTCCCGGCCCTCGTTGAGCGCAGACCTGGGACCTGACCGTCCTGGGCACGTCCGACACCCACGGCAACGTGCACAACTGGGACTACTACCGCGACGCCGAGTACGACGACAGCGCCCACAACGACGTCGGCGTCGCCAAGCTGGCCACCCTGGTCAACCAGATCCGCGCCGAGCGCGCCGGCCGGGCGACCCTGGTGCTGGACGCCGGCGACACCATCCAGGGCACTCCCCTGGCCACCTACTACGCCAAGCAGGAGCCGATCACCGTCACCGGTGAGACGCACCCGATGGCCAACGCCATGAACGTCCTGCGGTACGACGCGGTGACCCTCGGCAACCACGAGTTCAACTACGGGCTCCCGCTGCTGGCGACCTGGATCAACCAGCTCGGCTTCCCGGCCCTGGCCGCGAACGCCCTCAACGCGGCCACCGGCAAGCCGGCCTTCCTGCCGTACGTGATCAAGAAGGTCTCCCTCGGCGGCCCGGACTCCCCGACGATCCGCGTCGGCATCCTCGGCCTGACCAACCCCGGCACGGCCATCTGGGACAAGGGCAACGTCGAGGGCAAGCTGGTCTTCGCCGACATGGTCGAGACCGCCCGCACCTGGGTGCCGATCATGCGCGAGCGCGGTGCCGACCTCGTCCTGATCTCCGCGCACGGCGGCGACAGCGGCACCTCCAGCTACGGCCCGGAGCTGCCGAACGAGAACCCGTCGGCGCTGATCGCCGAACAGGTGCCGGGCATCGACGCGATCCTGTTCGGGCACGCCCACCGCGAGGTGCCGCAGCGTTTCGTCACCAACACCGCCACCGGCGCGCAGGTGCTGCTCTCCGAGCCCTCCAAGTGGGGTCAGCGCCTCACCCGGATGGACTTCACCGTGCGCAAGGTCCGCGGCCGGTGGACGGTCGTCGACAAGAAGGCCACCACCCTCAACACCAACACCGTGGTCGAGGACCCGGCAGTCCTCGCGGCCGTGCGCGCCCAGCACGCGAAGACCGTCGCGTACGTCAACCAGGTCGTCGCCCGGTCCACCGTGGAGCTGTCGGCGGCGGAGTCCCGGTACCGGGACACCCCGATCCTCGACTTCATCAACCACGTACAGGCCGAGGTGGTCCGCACGGCGCTGGCCGGCACCGACCACGGCAGCCTGCCGGTGCTGTCCATCGCGGCGCCGTTCAGCCGGACCGCCGTCTTCCCCGCCGGGGACGTCCGGGTCCGTGACGTCGCCGGGCTGTACGTCTTCGACAACACCCTGGAGGCGGTCGTCCTCACCGGCGCCCAGGTACGCGCGTACCTGGAGTACTCCGCGAAGTACTTCCAGACCCTCGCCCCCGGCGCGCCGGTCGACCTCGCGACGATCAACGACCCGAACGTGCCGGACTACAACTACGACGTCATCTCCGGCCTGGAGTACGACATCGACATCTCCCGGCCGGTCGGCCAGCGGATCACCCGACTGGTCCTGCCTGGCACCGACACCCCGGTCGCGGACGACGCGCGGTTCGTGGTGGCGGTGAACAACTACCGGCGCAGCGGCGGCGGCAACTTCCCGGGCATCGTGACCACCCAGGTCTACAACGAGGGCCAGGAGATCCGTCAGCTGCTCATCGACTGGGCGCAGGCCCGGGGCGTCATCGACCCGGCGGACTTCTTCCAGCCGAACTGGAAGCTGGTGCGCGAGGGCCTGCCGGTCTTCTGACCCGGCACCCTCCGGCGGGCCGTGGGCGTGGACGCCCGCGGCCCGTCCGCGTCCTCGGACTCAGCCGTGCCGCAGGTCCCACCGCACGGGGTCGTCCGCCGGCTCCGGCCGGTCCCGGCGGGGGTCTGTCTCGGTCAGCTCGACCCGCTCCTCCGGTCGGGCCGCCGGTGGCAGCTCCCCGAAGCGGACGTGCCGGAGGAAGGCGTACTCGTCGTCGGTGAACGGCTGTCCGCCCTCGGTCATGGCGCTCCCCCTTCTCGGCCACTCCATTGTCGGCTCGCCGGGGCCTCGGAGCCAGTGCCTGGGTTGCCTGTCCCGTGCGCGGTCGGTCTGCTGCGCCACCACCCCTAAAGCATCCTAGGATCCTGAATCGATGGTCGGGCGTGGTTGTTAAGAGGGGGCCCTTCCTTACACCCGGGCCAGCAGGGCGAGGGCGGCCCGGACCGGGGCGCGGGTCAGCGTCTCGTCGAAGCTCGCCGTTCCCTGGCAGAAGCGCACGAACATGCGCCAGCCCGGCGGGGTGGCGAGCACCGCGTGGAACACCCCCGGCCGGCGGGCGAACACGTCCAGCAGCCGGTGCCCGGCGCGCATCGACGGCAGCAGGTCGGTGGCCACCGCCCGCTCGTAGCCGGCCAGGTCGCCGTCGACGACCGCCAGGCCGGCGAGGGCGCCGGAGCGCAGGGCGTAGCTGATGCCCTCCCGGCTCCACGGCTCCAGCAGGCCGGCGGCGTCCCCGGCCACCAGCACCCGGTCCCGCCGCAGCGGCGAGTCCGCCGTACGGCAGCGGGTCAGGTGCCCCGAGTCGTGCGCCGGCTCGATCCCGGCCAGGCCCAACCGGTCGACGAACGCCCGGAGGTAGGCGCGGGTCCGCTCCCCCGCGCCCCGCGCCGCGATGACCCCGACCGTCAGCAGGTCGTCCTTGGGGAACACCCAGGCGTACGACCCGGGCAGCGGCCCCCAGTCCAGCAGCACCCGGCGTCGCCAGCGGTCCCGCTCGGCCGGCGGAACCGGCAGTTCCAGTTCCAGCCCGAGGTCCACCTGCCGGTGCCGGACCCCCACATGCCGGGCCGTCACACCCGACGAGCCGTCCGCGCCGACCACCGCCCGCGCGGACACCGCCGACCCGTCGGCCAGCCGCAGGCGTACGCCC
>NZ_JBFAMU010000578.1:0-2890 GCF_040656655.1 Micromonospora sp. NPDC049799 | reverse complement strand
GCCCGGCCGGGGAACGGCCGGGCGGACCCGCTGCCGTGGGGCTCAGATGAGGTTGGCGAGCGCGGCCCAGGTGTTGGGGCCGGGGACGCCGTCGACGGGGCCGGTGTACCCGCCGAGCTGCGCCATCCGCTGCAGGGCGGCGTACGTGTTGATGCCGGGGACGCCGTCGATCGGGCCGGTGTAGCCGTAGCCGGTCACCACCTTCTGCACGCCCTTCCAGGAGTTGACGCCCAGCACGCCGTCGGCCGGTCCGGTGTACCCGCCGAGCTTGGCCAGCCGCTGCAGCGCGGCGTAGGTGTTGGTGCCGGGAATACCGTCGATCGGGCCGGTGTAGCCGAACCCGCGCAGGACGGTCTGGATGCCCTTCCACGAGTTGACGCCCAGCGCTCCGTCGATGGGACCGGTGTAGCCGCCCTTCTGCGCCAGACGCTGCAGCGCGGCGTAGGTGTTCGCCCCGGGGAGCCCGTCGATCGGGCCCGTGTAGCCGTAACCGCGCATCACCTGCTGCACACCCGACCAGGTGTACGTGCCGGGCGCACCGTCCACCGGGCCGGTGTATCCGCCGGCCTGCGCGATCTCCTGGAGGATCACACCCTCCGACGCCGACGGGATCGGGGTCACGTTGCCGCTGTCCGCCGGGTAGCCGCCCAGCCCGAGCTTGCCCGTGATGAACTCCCACGCCCGCGCCACGACCGCGCTGCGCAGGTAGGTGGAGTTGTGCACGGTCCAGTCCCACTCGAAGAGGTTCGCCCCGCCTTCGTCGTGGTCGCAGATCGTGTCACGGTCGTAGCAGAAGGAGCGCAGGCGTGAGGCGACCCAGTTGAGGGTGCCCGGCGCCCGGTAGCGGACCCCCGGCCCGTCGCCGGAGTTGCGCCAGTCGTTGAAGCTTTCCCCGTCGCGGTAGCCGGGGTCACCGTAGAAGACCACGGCGGCGATCCTGTTCTTCGCCGCAGTGCTCAGGTCGACCGGAACGGCAGCCTGCGGATTGATGACGTAGTTCGGGTTGAGGGCCTCACCGATGACGGTCGCTCCCTGGGAGAATCCCAGCAGCACCGTGCGCGAGCTCGGGCAGCTGACGGCGAGCTTGTTGAGCTCGTCCCGAAGGTTCGCCACCCCCACGGTCAGGTCCTGGCTCCAGAAGGCGCCGTAGATCAGACCGGCGGCCCGGACCTGAAGGCCGGACGTCGCCTTCAGCTCGGTGATCAGCGGAGGCAGAGCCAACGTCCCGAAGCCGCCGCTCGTGTAGGTGTTGCCGAACGGCCCGGTGCCATCCTTACCGGGGTCCTCGTTGGTGCCGCGCGCGCCGATGACGACGACCTGCGCGCACGTGGCCGTGGTCGTACCGGCTGACGCCGGGGCGGCGGTCACGGTCACCGCCGTACCCACCACGACGGAGGCGAGCGCGGCGAACGCGCTGAGCCGCCTGATGGGCCTGCTACTGACTGTCATGCGAGTCTCCTGCTTTCGGGGGCGGGACGATCAGGGGATGAGCGGAACGACCACCTGACGAGGCCGCGGAGCCCGTTGATCACAACCCACCGCCGGTGGGGCGACAACCCAACGAAATCGCAGAATGCGGTGCTACCCGTCGGGGGTGGCGGCGGTCCGGGGCAGGGTCAACACCGGAATCCGGGCGACGAGCTCACTACCTTCGGCCGCGCCGCTGGCATACCATGATCGCCACGTTTCCGGGACCCGCGGCAACCCAACGAATCCGCGAATCTCGCGGCTGGGGCCCTCGACCACATGAGGGAGGAACATGAGCAGCCGGAGCAGGCTGTGGCGTGTTGCGGAGCTGCCGACGACCAGGGCCGGCGTGGAGCGGGCGTTCTCGTACTTCGTCGCCGGGGTCCGCATCGGCACGCTCGCCCAGATGATCCCCGCCGTGCACGCCGGCGTCACCACGTCACCGCACGGCATCGCCTACGCCGTCTGCTGGGCGGCCGCGGCGCTCGCCTCGGTCGCGGTGAGCGTGGCGACGCTGGTACGCCGCCGACCCCTCGGCGCGGCGGTCTCCGCGTTGGACTACACGCTGGCCTGTCTGCTGCTTCTGCTCGGGCCGCTGGTGCTGGTGCCGGGGGAGCGCTTCGGCACCTGGGTCGCCTACCAGCCCGGCTACGCGCTGTCGGTCATCATCACCGCCGGCGGCGTACGCAGCGTCGCCCTGTGGGCGGGCGGCATGTTCGGCATCGCCGCCTGCTACCTGGTGTACCTCGGCGGCGCGTTCAGCGGGGAGATGATCTCCACCGCGGTCGGCAACATCCTGACCTTTGTGGTGTACGCGCTGGTCGCCCGCATGTTCTTCGGCTACACCCGCCGCATCGCCCACGACGCCGACACCTCGCGGGCCCGCGCCGCCGAACTGGCCCGTCGCGAGGAGGAACGCCGCGCCCAGGTGATGATGCACAACGGCGTCGCCGTGATGCGCATGCTCACCGAGCCGGGCACCGACGCGGCGCGCTCGCGGCTGCTGGACCTGGCTGAGGTCGAGGTGCAGCGCATGCGCTCCTACCTGCGCGGTCGCCCGCCCGACCGGGACGGCGACGGGTCCGACACCGCGCTCGCCGCGATCATCGAGCGGGCGTGCGAGCGCTTCGCCGATCTGCCGGTCGAGACCCTGCTCGACCTCGGTGCCGGGGTGCGCCTGTCCGCCGGGGACGCCGAGGCCGTCGAGCGCGCGCTGGACAGCCTGCTGCTCAACGTACGGGCACACGCCCGCGCCGACGGCGTCGTGGTCCACCTCGACCAGGGCCCGGACGGCGGCTGGACGCTGACCGTGCGCGACGACGGCGTCGGCTTCGACCCCGCGGCGGTACGAAGCCCGAGGTGATGCCCGTCGCCCCTCGACCACCCGGACCGTGATCGGCTTCCCGTCGGCGTCGAACAGGCG
>NZ_JBFAMU010000577.1:0-2899 GCF_040656655.1 Micromonospora sp. NPDC049799 | reverse complement strand
GGGTCGCCAGGGCGGCGTCGAGCAGCGTGAAGCGCCCGCCCCACGTGGGCTCCTCGGCCAGCCGGCGGCGCAGCCGGTCCAGCCAGCCGTCGGACCACTGGTCGACACCCACCGCGCGGTTCGCCACCTCGCCCAGCGGCGTCCCGAGGATCCGGCGTGCGGCGAGCGGGGTCAGCAGCATCTGCACCCCGACGCCCACGCCGACCGTCGAGGTCGCGCAGTACCCGTCGAACGGCCCGGCGACGAACGAGTCCACCGCGTACGCGCCACGCGCCGCCGCCCGGGGGTCGACCACGTCCAGCGGGGCGCCCCAACCGAGGATGACCACCACGAACGCGCCGGCCGCCTCGTGCCGGACCAGCGGAGCCGGCGCGGTCTCCCGGTAGCCGATGTACCGCCCGACGTACGGACGCAGACGGGCCTCGGGCACACCGACGACCACCTCGTCGAGCGTCGGCGTCATCGGTGCCCCCGTCCGCCTACTTCACGCCGGCGGCGTCCATGCCGCGCAGCTCCTTCTTCAGGTCGGCGACCTCGTCCCGGATGCGCGCCGCCAGCTCGAACTGCAACTCCCGCGCGGCCGCCAGCATCTGGTCGTTCAGCTCCTGGATGAGCTGGGCCAGCTCGGCCCGGGCCATGCCCTCGCGGGCCGGGCCGGCACCGGTGCCGACCCGACGACTGCGGGTCTCCTTCACCGGCGCCTTGCCGCGGGACAGCTGCCGCACCGCGCCGCCGACGCGGGTGTCGGTGTCCTCCGCCTCGCGGTAGATGTCGTCCAGGATGTCGTGGATCTTCTTGCGCAACGGCTCCGGGCTGATCCCGTTCGCCTCGTTGTGGGCGATCTGCTTGGCCCGGCGCCGGTTGGTCTCGTCGATGGCGGCGGCCATCGAGGGGGTGATCTTGTCGGCGTACATGTGGACCTGGCCGGAGACGTTGCGGGCCGCGCGGCCGATGGTCTGGATCAGCGACCGGCCGCTGCGCAGGAAGCCCTCCTTGTCGGCGTCGAGGATCGCCACCAGGGACACCTCGGGCAGGTCGAGGCCCTCCCGGAGCAGGTTGATGCCGACCAGCACGTCGTAGTCGCCCTTGCGCAGCTCACGCAGCAGCTCGACCCGGCGCAGCGTGTCCACCTCCGAGTGCAGGTAGCGCACCCGGATGCCGTTCTCCAGCAGGTAGTCCGACAGGTCCTCGGCCATCTTCTTGGTCAGCGTGGTGACCAGCACCCGCTCGTCCCGCTCGGTGCGCAGCTTGATCTCGTGCATCAGGTCGTCGATCTGCCCCTTGGTGGGCTTGATGACGACCTCCGGGTCGATCAGGCCGGTCGGGCGGATCACCTGCTCGACGAACTCGCCCTGGGCCTGCTCCATCTCCCACGAGCCCGGTGTCGCGGACAGGAAGACCATCTGGCCCACCCGCTCCAGGAACTCGTCGAAACGCAGCGGCCGGTTGTCGGCGGCGCTGGGCAGCCGGAAGCCGTGGTCGATGAGCATCCGCTTACGGGACGCGTCACCCTCGTACATGCCGCCGATCTGCGGGATCGTCACGTGCGACTCGTCGACGACGGTCAGGTAGTCGTCGGGGAAGTAGTCGAGCAGGCAGTGCGGCGGGCTGCCGGGCAGCCGGCCGTCCATGTGCATCGAGTAGTTCTCGATGCCGGAGCAGAACCCGACCTGGCGCATCATCTCGATGTCGTACGTGGTGCGCATCCGCAGCCGCTGCGCCTCCAGCAGCTTGCCCTGCCGCTCCAGCTCCGCCAGCCGCTCGCCCAGCTCGGCCTCGATGTCGCGGATCGCCCGCTCCATCCGCTCCGGGCCGGCCGCGTAGTGCGTGGCCGGGAAGATCATCAGGTGGTCGACCTCACGGACCACGTCGCCGGTGAGCGGGTTGAGATAGTAGAGCTTCTCCACCTCGTCGCCGAACAGCTCGATCCGGACCGCCAGCTCCTCGTACGCCGGGATGATCTCCAGGGTGTCGCCGCGGACCCGGAAGGTGCCCCGCTGGAAGGCCATGTCGTTCCGGGTGTACCGGATGTCGACCAGCCGGCGCAGCAGCTGGTCGCGGTCCAGCTCCTGACCGACGACCATCCGGACCGCGCGGTCCAGGTACTCCTCCGGGGTGCCCAGGCCGTAGATCGCCGACACGGTCGCGACCACCACCACGTCGCGGCGGGTCAGCAGCGACATCGTCGCCGAGTGCCGCAGCCGCTCGACCTCCTCGTTGATCGAGGAGTCCTTCTCGATGTAGGTGTCGGTCTGCGGGATGTAGGCCTCGGGCTGGTAGTAGTCGTAGTAGGAGACGAAGTATTCGACGGCGTTGTGCGGCAGCAGCTCGCTGAACTCCTTGGCCAGCTGCGCGCAGAGCGTCTTGTTGGGCGCCAGCACCAGCGTCGGCCGCTGCAACCGCTCGACCAGCCACGCGGTGGTGGCGCTCTTGCCGGTGCCGGTCGCGCCGAGCAGCACCGTGTTGCGGTCACCGCGCCGCACCCGGCGCTCCAGGTCGTCGATGGCCGCCGGCTGGTCGCCGGCCGGCTGGAACTCACTGACGACCTGGAAACGGCCGTCGAGCCGGGGAATGTCGAGCGCCATGACCCCAACGGTACGCCGGGGGTCCGACACTCCGGGCCGACTACCGTGGGTCCGTGATCGGCTTCGATATTCCCATTGTGTGGCCCTTGTCACGGAGCTAGGCTCTCCACGTAGGCCGCTCGCGGCGGCCGACCGGGCCGGTGGCCAGGCCGTCAAGGGCCGGCCATCCCCGGCACAGGGGTCGCAGCACCCGGCACGCCCGGCGTGCGCGCCCAACGTGGTCGCGCTGGAGGCGCAGACCGGCCGCCGCGAGCGCCCCTGCTCGTCACCCCACGGCGGTGAGTTCCGTTCAACATCCGTGGAGTCCTCCGACC
>NZ_JBFAMU010000576.1:0-2905 GCF_040656655.1 Micromonospora sp. NPDC049799 | reverse complement strand
CCGATCAGGCTGAACACGTCGCCCTCCCGGCCGTCCTCGCGTACCAGGGTCGCTGTCAGCCCTAGCCGGCGGCGGGCCTGGAGGTCCGCGGTGAAGCGGAAGATCGGCGCGGGCAGCAGGTGCACCTCGTCGTAGACGACCAGGCCCCAGTCCCAGGCCCGCAACTTGCTAACGAACCGTTAAATCTCATTGCCTGGTTCGCCGCAGGCCCGCCGATTGCGTTGTCGTTCGATTCACCAGCTCACCGGCCGGTGCGTCGATCAACAGAATCAAGGAAATCAATCAAGGCAACACTCTGCACAGTGTTGCGGCAATGACCGGGACTGCAGCGAACCGCACCGTTGCCCTAGTGTCCTTCTCGCAGCAATTGACGCTGCCGCATCAACGGGGGATGCGCTCTTCACCGCATTGAGTTTCGGCGTCATCATGACTGCCATCGCGCTACCGTGCGTTGTCGCACAGACGCGCTCAATGTGTCGCCTCCCTGTTGGTGCGGAAATCACACGGGAGGAAACTGAAGTGAGATTGAAAAGGGCAGTGGGAGTCCTGGTGGCGACGATGGTCGCCTCGGTCTTCGGCTTCGCCGGCACCGCGGCGGCGGCTACGGACGTCAGCGTGCCGATCGCAGCGAACCGGACGGCAGGTGTCGCCATCGCGGATCCGGTCGCCAAGGCGGCGACGGAGGACCCGGACACGTTCGCGGCGACGGTGGATGCGGTCGAGCCCTACCTCGTCGCCGACCGTGGGGGCAACCTCCGCTTGGCCGTGCCGGCGCAGGTCGCCAGCGACCTCGACGCTCAGGCGCTCGCGGCCCTGCAGCACAGTGTGCAGGTGTTCAACGACCTGAACCAGGGCGGCGCGGTGACCGACGTCTCGGACGCGGAGCCGTTCGGCATCCCCAGCGCGATCGCGAAGTTCGTCAAGAAGTACTGGAAGCAGATCGTCGACATCGCGAAGAAGTCGGGGAAGTGGGCCTGGTACAAGTCGGCGCAGTGCTCCGCTGGGGCGCTGAACGCGCTGTACAAGGCGTACGGCGGTAACCCGGCTGGTATCGCCGAGGACATCAAGGTCGCGATCGCTATCGCCGGAGCGGGCTGCGTCGCCAACCTTTAGCCAGGTGCCTTCGATGCGCCAAGGGTGGCTCGTCCGCTTTGTGCAGGCGGGCCACCCCGTGCGCGAGGAGGCATGCGATGATGGTCGATCGAAGGTCGACGACGTCGGTCGAGCACATGGAGAATGAGCGCAGGAACCATGCTGAATCCGTTATCTCCGGTACGCCGATGGATGGTCCGCACAGCCTTGCTGGTTCTGTTCTGGGGAATTGCCGCAGCGGCATCCGTGATGCTCGGCCACGGCATTACTTTCTCCTTGTTCGGAATCTGTGTCCTGCTGTTGGTCGTGGCCGCCGACTGGATCGCGATCGTCGGTGGTGCCCGTAGATCGTCCCCGCAGGACGACGAGGATCGATCCGACCGGCCAGCGGTCTAGTCCGTGCAGGTGGAAAAGCAGCTGACCTACGATCGGCTGGCGCGACTGGGCTTCCATCGGTGGTGGACGCCACCGGCCGCCGTGCTGGCCGTGTTGTTGGTCGCCGCCGTGGCGGCATGTGGGCTGGTGTCCATCGGCCTCGCCGTGACATGGGCGCTCGGCGGACGGATCGACGACAGTGCGTCGATCGGCAGTCCCTTGGTCGACAACATCCTGGCGCTGGCGTCACTTGCCCTGTTCATCCCGGTCACCCTCGGTGTCGCGCGACTGGTGCAGCGGCGGCCGGCAGGGACGCTGCACTCCGTGGCCGGTCGGCTGCGCTGGCGATGGTTCGCCGTGTGCGGATGCCTGGCCGTCGCCGTGGCAGTCCTGATCATGGCGGCGTTGGTCCTGGTCTACGACGACGGGGCCGAGGTGCGGCTGACTATCGACCCGTGGCGGTTCCTCGGGCTCACGCTGCTGCTCGTCGTCCTGGTTCCGCTGCAGGCGGCCGGTGAGGAGTACGTCGCCCGCGGGTTCCTCCTGCAAGCCCTCGGGGCGTACCACCGCTGGGTCGGCATCATCGGCTCCGCCCTGGCGTTCACCCTGCTGCACGGCCTCGGCACCTGGTCCGGGTTCGTGGCCCTGTTCGTCGGTGCCATCATCTGGGCGTTGCTGGTCATCCGGACCGGAGGTCTCGAGGTGTCCATCGCCGCACACGCGGCGACCAATCTGTTCGCCTTCGTCGCCACGGCTGCCACAGGCGGCCTGGACGTCGTCGACGACACGAACGCCGCGGACGCGCCGCTCGGTGCCACCCTGATCCTGCTGGGCGGTGACCTCACCTACATGGCCTGCGTGATCGCCGCCCTGCACCTGGTTGCGCGACACCGGCCGCAATGGATGCCCGCGAACCGCAGGGTCGTCAGGGTGGTGGCAGACACGCCACAGGATGTCCCGGGGGTGACGGCCACCGAAGACGCGACCTTTCGGTGATGATCGGGTGAGCCGTTCAGGGCCACCTGACCGAGGACGGTCAGTCGACCGTGGGCAGCTTCGGTCCCAGCACGTCGTCCGCGTCCACGATCGTGTACGCGTACCCCTGCTCGGCGAGGAACCGCTGCCGGTGCGCCGCGTACTCCGTGTCGATCGTGTCCCGGGAGACGACGGTGTAGAAGTGGGCCTGCCGCCCGTCGGCCTTCGGTCGCAGCACCCGCCCCAGCCGCTGCGCCTCCTCCTGCCGGGACCCGAAGGTCCCGGACACCTGGATGGCGACCGCCGCCTCGGGCAGGTCGATGGAGAAGTTGCCGACCTTGGACAGGACCAGGGTGCGCAGCTCGCCCGTGCGGAACGCCTCGAAGAGCCGTTCCCGTTCCTTGTTGGTGGTCGAGCCCTGCACGATCGGCGCGTCGAGGTACTCGCCGAGCTGGTGCAGTTG
>NZ_JBFAMU010000575.1:0-2907 GCF_040656655.1 Micromonospora sp. NPDC049799 | reverse complement strand
GCGGGAGGTCTCCGCGCCCGACACGCCGCGTCGTCGCCGGCAGGCTTCCGGCCCGCACCGCGGCAGGGCCAGCGTGGAGGAGCCGGGCTCGGTCTCGGCCGCCCCTGCGGGTACGCCGCCCGGCAGCCCGGCGACGCTCGGTACGTCGTACTCCGGTGGGCAGGTGACCACGACGGAGACCGCGCCCTCCCGCCCGCTGGACACCGGTGGCGCGCCGGGGCCCCGGGTGGTGATCGACCACGTCCAGGTCAGCACCTTCGGGCTCGACGCCACCGTGGAGATCCGCCTGATCGCCGGCGGGCGCACCGCCGCCGGTCACTCCACCGGGCCGGCGGTCGACGGCTACGTGCTGCGGCTCTGCGCGGTCGCCGCCGCGGCGGCCGTGGACGAGTTGCTGCGCGGCGCGGAACCGGACTCCGACCGGGGCCGGTGTTTCGTCGAGCACGCCGCGGTGGTGTCGTTCGGCAACTGCGAGGTGGCCACGGTGGTCGTGCTGCTGGTGTGCGACGGCTGGGTCGAGCAGCTCGCCGGCTCGGCGTTGGTCGCCGGCGACCCCCGACAGGCCGTGGTACGGGCCACCCTCGCGGCGGTCAACCGTCGGCTGGAGGCGCTGCTGGCCTGACGGTGGTGCCGGTCACGGGGCGGGCGCCCGTGCCGCGCTGCCGGCCCGCATCGCTTTGGGCAGACTGGAACGATGAAGCGCGCCACCCTCTGGCCGGAGCACCTCCTCCCGGAGCACTCCGTCCCACCACCCTGGCCGGGCCGGGCGGTACGTCTCGACGGCACGGTGACGTACGTCCGGGACACGCCGGCCACGGCCGCCGGCGCGGAGCCGGCGCTCTACGTGCACGGGCTCGGTGGCTCCTCGCAGAACTGGACCGACCTGGCCGGCCTCCTCGCGGACCGGTTGGACGGTCAGGCCATCGACCTGCCCGGGTTCGGCCGCAGCGAACCGGGCCGCCGCTACACGATCCCCGCCTTCGCCGAGCGGGTCATCCGCTGGATCGAGTACTCCGACCGGGGACCGGTGCACCTGTTCGGCAACTCGCTGGGTGGGGCGATCGCGGTGCACGTGGCCGGGGTCCGGCCGGACCTCGTCCGGACGCTGACCCTGGTCTCGCCGGCCCTGCCGTTCCTGGACTTCCGGCGGTCGTTGCAGGGCCGGATGCTGCCGCTGCTGGCGATCCCCCGGGGCGAGCGGCTGGCCGCCTGGCGGCTGGCCCAGCTGGAGCCGGAGCTGATGGCGCAGCAGGTGATGGAGGCGTGCGTCGCCGATCTCAGCCGGATCAGCGAGCAGCGCCGGCAGGAGGCGCTGGAGGAGATCCGGGTGCGGTACGAGGCCGCCCACTACGCCGCCGCGTACGTCCGCACGTTCCGGGGTCTGGTCTCCAGTTTCCTGCGGTCGTACCTGCCCGGGTCGGGGTCGCTGTGGCGGCTGGCCGCCTCGATCCAGGCCCCGACCCTGGTGGTGGGCGGGCGGCACGACCGGCTGGTGGACGTCCGGGTGGCGCCGCAGACCGCCCGCGTGATCCCGGACAGCCGCCTGATGATGCTCGACGGCGTCGGCCACGTCGCCCAGTTGGAGGTGCCGCGCCTGGTCGCCCGCGCCGTGTTGGGCCTGCTCACCGAAACGGGGGACCCCGCGAAGCGGCCTGACATGGCAGGCTGAGCAGGATGCCCACGTACCGCCGCCGTGCCGACGACCCGACCCTCGGCCACCGATCGCACGTTCGGGGTGACGGCACCGGACGGGCCGCCGCGCGGGCCTCCGTCCCCTCCCCACGGACCGCCCCGCCGACCGGTGGAACGGTGGACCACCGGTCGGCCGGTTCGGAGCGCGGGCGTCACCGGCGTACCGGTCGAGGGAAACGGCGGATCGTCGAGCTGGCCGTGCTGGTCCTGGCGATCGGAGCGGCGGTGGCCGTGCTCACCGACCGGCGCGGCGCGCAGGTCGGGGCCGAGGTGTTGGCGACCGGGCCGGAGGCGTCGGCGCTGGAGCCGGTGGCACCGGCGGTGGACCCGTCGGTTGCCCCCTCGCCGACGGCCCCGCTGTCCGCGTCGACGCCTCCCGTGCTGCTGATGCCGGGGCCGGTGCCGTCGGCGGGGGAGGGCACGTTCTCCTACGACGACCGGGTGGGTCCGGTGCTGGGCGAGGCGGGCGCGCTGCGTCCGTACCGGGTGGCGGTCGAGGTGGGCGCGGACGAGGACGTCGCCGATTTCGCCTCGGCCGTCACGGTGGCGCTCACCGGGCCCGGGAGCTGGGTGGACAGCGGCCGGGTGCGGTTGCGGCAGGTCGGGCCCGGTGCGACCGCCGACTTCACGGTCTACCTCGCGACGGCCCGTACGGCGGCTCGGATGTGCGCGGCAGGGGGTGTCGACATCCGGGTCGGCGGTCGGCCGTACACGTCGTGCCGGGCTCCCGGCAAGGTCATCATCAACCTGGACCGGTGGCGGCGGTCGGTGCCGCACTACGTCGAGGCGAAGGTGCCGCTGTCGGTCTACCGGACGTACGTGGTGAACCACGAGGTGGGCCACCAGTTGGGCAACCGGCACGAGCGCTGCCCGGGGGCGGGCCGGCCCGCGCCGGTCATGATGCAGCAGACGCTGTTCCTGAACGGATGTGTGGCCAACCCGTGGCCGTACCGGAACGGGCGCCGCTACGCCGGGCCGCCACTCTGAAGTGCCTACTTTGCAGGTGTAAGCGAGAAATGCCCGATTGATCTGCCAGGCTGGGTCCATGACGTCGTCGTCCCCTTACGACCCGCCTGATCCGTCCGCCGGCCCCGCCCGCGCCGATCCGCCGGGCCGTACCCCGCTGGTCCCGAGGCCGAGCGCGGTCCGCGTGCGTCGCCGCGCGAAGCAGGATAGTGCCAGCAGGGGAACATTGAGGGTGTTTCGGTAGGCCAT
>NZ_JBFAMU010000574.1:0-2911 GCF_040656655.1 Micromonospora sp. NPDC049799 | reverse complement strand
GCGGGCCGCGTCGCCACCAGTCTCGGCATGCGCGGGGTGGCCCGGCTGCGGATGGCGTCGCTGACCGGCCGGCCGCTGCGGCTGCCGCCGTCGGTGGTTGCCGCGCAGGTGCCGGTCCGCTACGGACGGGTGCGGGTGGTCGACCGACGGTTGATCGACCACTGCCACCGCATCGGCCTGCAGGTGCATGTCTGGACGATCGACGAACCTGCCGAGATGCACGAGTTACTGGACCTCGGCGTGGATGGCATCATGACCGATCACGTCGGCGTGCTGCGCGACGTCTACCGCAGCCGCGGCCACTGGGCCGCCTGACCCGCCCCGAGAAGGACCCGCGATGGCCGCAACCGTCACCCCGGCGGTGGACGACACCCCCTCCCCGTCGAGCACCCGCCGCGAGCGCACCGGCTGGTACTTCTACGACTGGGCGATGTCGGCGTTCTCCACCACGGTGATCACCGTCTTCCTGGGCCCGTTCCTCACCACGGTCACCGAGCTGGCCGCCGGCTGCGAGCTGGGCGCGGACACCTGCTCCGGGTACGTGTACCCGCTGGGCGTCAAGATCGCCGCCGGGTCGTACTTCCCGTACCTGGTGTCGCTGTCGGTGTTCCTCACCGTGTTCGTGCTACCGGTCATCGGCGCGGTCGCCGACCGGACGGCGCACAAGAAGCGGCTGCTGGCCGCCGCCGCGTTCACCGGCGCCGCCGCCACCGTCGGGATGCTCTTCGTCACCGGCGACCGCTACCTGCTCGGCGGGGCGCTGTTCATGGTCGCCAACATCGCCTTCGGCGCGGGCGTGGTCGTCTACAACTCCTTCCTGCCGCAGCTCGGCGGTCCCGACGACCGCGACGGCATCTCCAGCCGCGGCTGGGCGCTGGGCTACCTCGGCGGCGGCCTGTTGCTCGCGCTGAACCTGGTGGCGGTCAGCATGCTCGGCGAGGAGGGTAACGACCAGCGCACCCTGGACCTGGCCCGCTGGTCGATCGTGTCGGCCGGTCTGTGGTGGGCGGCGTTCACCCTGGTGCCGCTGCGCTGGCTGCGCGAGCACCCCACCGCGGAGGCGCTCGCCGCCGCCCGCGGCGGCGGGAGCGTGCTCACCGACGGATTCCGGCAGCTCGGCCGCACCCTGCGGCAGATGAAGGCGTACCCGCTGACGCTGTACTTCCTGCTGGCGTTCCTCGTCTACAACGACGGCATCCAGACCGTCATCGCCCTGGCCAGCCAGTACGGCACCGAGGAGCTGCGGCTGGGGCAGTCCACGCTGATCGTCACCATCCTGCTGGTGCAGTTCCTGGCCTTCGGCGGGGCGCTGCTGCTGGGGGCGCTCGCCCGGCGCATCGGGGCCTGGAAGACGGTGCTGCTGAGCCTCGTGCTGTGGACCGGGGTGATCCTCGCCGCGTTCCGGCTGCCCGCCGAGGCGCCGGTGCCGTTCATGGTCCTCGGTGCGGCGATCGGCCTGGTCCTCGGCGGCAGCCAGGCGCTGAGCCGGTCGCTGTTCAGCCAGCTCATCCCCGCCGGCCGGGAGGGCGAGTACTACGGCTTCTACGAGATCAGCGACAAGGGCACCAGCTGGCTCGGTCCGCTCGCGTTCGGCCTGGTGTTCCAGCTCACCAACTCCTACCGGGTGGGCCTGGTCTCACTACTGATCTTCTTCGTGGTCGGGTTCGTCCTGCTGCTTGCCGTGCCCATGCGGCGGGCCATCGTCGCCGCCGGCAACACCCCGCCCCGGGTGCTCTGAGGGCGCCGCACGCCCGCAGGACGTGGGCGGTCGATGGGTTAGGCTGCCCGACCGTGACCGACCACGCCACCTCCCCGACCTGCCTCGCGCGTCCGCTTCCCGGCCCCGACGACAGCCCCGGCGGGTGCGCCGCGGCGCGTGGCGTGGACGGGCGTCCGCTGCACGCGGCGGCGCTGAAGTTCTTCTGGGGTCCGATGGACTGCGGCAAGTCCACCATGGCGTTGCAGATGAACTACAACCACTCGCGGCAGGGCCGCCGTGGCCTGGTGACCACCCGCATCGACCGGTCGCTGGGCCCGCAGGTCACGACCCGCATCGGGCTGGCCCACGAGGCCGTCGAGGTCACCGACGACCTGGACCTGCGCGCCCTGGTCCGCGACACCTGGGCTGAGGGCGTCCGGGTCGACTACCTGATCTGCGACGAGGCCAGCTTCTACAGCGTCGACCACGTCGAGCAGATGGCCGAGCTGGTCGACAGCTACGACGTGGACGTGTACGCGTTCGGCCTCGCCACCGACTTCCGGTCCTGCCTGTTCCCCGCCGCGCAGCGCCTGTTCGAGCTGGCCGACACGGTCGCCCGCATCCAGGTCGAGGTGCTGTGCTGGTGCGGCCGCGAGGGACTGCTCAACGCCCGGGTCGTCGGCGGGCAGGTGGTGCGCGAGGGCGCCCAGGTCGTCATCGGCGACACCGTCGACACCGCCGAGGTGCGCTACCAGGTGCTGTGCCGCCGCCACTACCGCGCCGGGGAGCTGGGCCCGCGCCGGTAGACGCCGGGCACCGCCCGGCCGGTTGGACACGATTCGATCACGGCGCGAACCTTTCGGCGGGCCTGACCCCTTCCCCACGCGACGACGGCGAGCGGCGCCGGTCGCCCACGGGCACGGGGAGACACCACCACATGAGGCTCGCGTTACGACGCGCCCGAGGGGCGAAGGGACTGCTCCTCGCGGCGGCCGGGGCGACGCTGGTCGCGACCGCCGCGCTGACCGGGCTCAGCGCGTACAACGACGACGTCGTCGTCTCCGGCACCACCAGCGTGCTCGCCGCCGCCACCCCCGAGGAACGCTCGATCCTCGTGCGCGGTCCCGCCGGCGGCTCCGACGAGACGCTGCGCGAGCGGGACACCGCCCTGCGGGCCCACGTCGCCGCCGGCCTGTCCGGCCTCGACGCGCA
>NZ_JBFAMU010000573.1:0-2913 GCF_040656655.1 Micromonospora sp. NPDC049799 | reverse complement strand
GTCGCGGCGGCGGCGAGCCTGCGCGCGGCGGCGGCCGACGCGGCGGCGGAGGCGGCCCGGCTGGCGCCGCTGGTGGACCGGATCCGGGCGCGGGTCGCCGCGGAGGTGCCGGACGTCGAGGTGGTGGGTGATCCTTACCACCGGCTCCCCCACCTGGTGACCTTCTCCTGCCTGTACGTGGACGGCGAGGCGCTGCTGCACGCGCTGGACCGGCGCGGGTTCGCGGTGTCCTCCGGCTCGTCGTGCACGTCGTCGACGCTGCGGCCGTCGCACGTGCTGGAGGCGATGGGGGTGCTCTCGCACGGCAACGTGCGGGTGTCGCTGCACCGGGAGACGACGGCGGCCGAGGTGGAGCGGTTCCTCGCCGAGCTGCCGGGCGTCGTGGCGGAACTCCGCGCCGAGGCGGGGGTGGTGGGGCTGTGACGTTCCCCGACGACGTGCTCGACTGCCGCGGGCAGCGCTGTCCGCTGCCGGTCATCGCGGTCGCCCGCCGGCTGCCGGAGCTGCCCGTCGGGTCGGTGGTCCGGGTGCTGGCCGACGATCCGGCGGCGGCGGTGGACATCCCCGCCTGGTGCCGGATGCGGGGCCAGGAGTTCCTCGGCGCCGTGCCCGGCCCGGACGGCCCCGGCTACGACGTCCGCCGCCAGCACTGACGGGGCGGCGGTAAGGAAGGGCCCCTCTTAACGGCCGAACCCGCCCGGTGCGGTAGGCACGAGGGCGGGCGCGGCGGACCCCGTCGGGATCAGGGGAGCAGGTGCGGCCGTACGTCCTCGGCCGCCCCGTCGCCGTACGACTCGGCGAGCCGCTTGACGAACAGGTCGCGGCGGACGTCGTACTCCTGGGTGCCCACGGTCTCCAGCACCAGCGTGGCGAGCAGCGAGCCCACCTGGGCGGCCCGCTCCAGCCCGAGGCCCCACGACAGCGCCGTGAAGAAGCCGGCCCGGAAGCCGTCGCCGACACCGGTCGGGTCGACCGCCCGGATCTCCCGCGCGATCGGCACGTGGATCGGGTCGACGTCGCGCCCCGCGATCTCCACGCCGTCCTTGCCGAGCGTGGTGACCCGCACCTTGACCAGGTCGAGGAGCTGGGCGTCGCTCAGGCCCGCCTTGCTCTGCAGCAGGGACTTCTCGTAGTCGTTGGTCATCAGGTAGTCGGCGCCCTCGATCAGCCCGACCACGTCCGTGCCCTCCATCCGGGCCAGCTGCTGGGACGGGTCGGCCGCGAACGCGTACCCCCGCTCCCGGCACTCGGCGGAGTGGCGCAGCATCGCCTGCGGGTCGTTCGCGCCGACGAGGACCAGGTCGAGGCCGTCCAGGCGGCGGGCGACCGGCTCCAGCTCGATGTTGCGCGCCTCGCTCATCGCCCCGGCGTAGAAGGAGGCGATCTGGCACATGTCCGTGTCGGTGGTGCAGACGAAGCGGGCGGTGTGCGCGATCTCGCTGACGTGCACGGAGTCGCAGTCCACGCCGTGGCGCTCGAGCCAGGAGCGGTAGTCGGCGAAGTCCGCGCCGACCGCGCCGACCAGGACCGGCCGCAGGCCGAGCTGGCCCATGCCGAAGGCGATGTTGGCGGCGACACCACCGCGGCGCAGCACCAGGTCGTCGACCAGGAAGGAGAGCGAGACCTTGTGCAGCTGGTCGGCGATCAGCTGCTCCGCGAAGCGGCCGGGGAAGCTCATCAGGTGGTCGGTGGCGATCGAGCCGGTCACGGCGATCTTCATGTCAGCCCTCGGGGTCGGGAGCACGGCGCCGGTCAGCCTACCGTTCCGGTCCGGCCGCCGGCCGCCGGTCAGTCGACCGGCGGACATCCGGGCGCCACCTCCGGGAAAGCCCCTGGACACGGCGGCGGGGCCGCCCCCTTTCCAGGGGCGGCCCCGCCGTTTCTGGTCAACTCGTCCGGTGCGGGCCGGCGAGCGGTCGACTCAGCTGAACGAGTCGCCGCAGGCGCAGGAGCTGCCCGCGTTGGGGTTGTCGATGGTGAAGCCCTGGGCGTCGATCCGGTCGGCGAAGTCGATGGTGGCGCCGGCCAGGTAGGGGGCGCTCATCCGGTCGACGACGACCTCGACACCGCCGAAGTCGGTGACGACGTCACCGTCGAGCGACCGCTCGTCGAAGAACAGCTGGTACCGCAGGCCGGAGCAGCCACCGGGCTGCACGGCGACCCGGAGCCGCAGGTCGTCGCGGCCTTCCTGCTCGATCAGGGCCTTGACCTTCTGCGCCGCGACGTCGGTGAGGACGACGGACGTGGGGGCCTTGGCCTCGGTCGACTCGGTCTGCGCTGGCGTGGTCACGTGGAAATCTCCCTGCGCGGTATGGGTCCGGACGCACTGGCCAACGTTCCGCGTCGCCCAGTATTCCCGGAGTGGTCCGTCCTCGATCGTACGCCGCCTGCGGCGGAACGGCCCGGGTGGCGTGACCCGGGCCGCAGGTTCCGGCGTTTTCCCGCCGCGCCGACCGTCAGCGGCTCCACTGCCGCGCCAGGCGGGTGCCGAGCGCCCGGAGGCCCTCGGCGGGCCGGCCCATCGCCGCTTCCACGCCGCCGTGCTCCGCACCGCCGAAGTGCTCCACCAGGCTGTACGCCTCGGTCACCCCGGCCGCGGCGGCCTCCCGCCGCCCGGTGCTGACCCGGCCGGCCACCACCACGCAGGGCACCCCCCGGTCCCGGGCGGCCCCGGCCACCCCGGCGACGACCTTGCCGCGCAGCGACTGGTGGTCGAAGGACCCCTCGCCGGTGATCACCAGGTCCACCTCGTCCAGCGCGGCGTCCAGCCCGATCGCCCGGTTGACCAGGCCGATGCCCGACTCGCACCGGCCGCCCAGGGCTCGGCGCGGCGATCCTCGCCCTGGGCGCCCCTGGTCGAGTCGCCGGTCAGCACGTACGGGAAGAAGCTCTCGGTCTGGGTTCTTCCGCCCT
>NZ_JBFAMU010000572.1:0-2922 GCF_040656655.1 Micromonospora sp. NPDC049799 | reverse complement strand
GGCCGGGCGGGCGATCCGCTGTCCCCGGTGCGGGGCGCGGCGCACGGCACCCACCGTGGACGACACCTCGGGACGGGCGCGGCCCGGCCGGCGGGTGTGACGCAGGGTCAGCCCAGGAGGGAGAGCAGGTCCCCGGGCTCGGCGACGGTCAGGTCGGCGGGTGCCGCCGGGTCGTACATGTGCCCCCAGCCCGCCGCCACGGACAGGGCACCGGCACCGCGGGCCGCGCCCAGGTCCAGGGGCGAGTCGCCGACGTACGCGATCTGACCGGGCGCGACGTCGAGTCGCCGGCAGGCCAGCAGGACGCCCTCGGGATCCGGTTTGGGCCGGTCCACCTCGTCGCCGCCGACGATCACCGCAACGTGCTCCGCCAGGCCGGTGCGCCCGAGCAGGATCCGGGCGGCCTCCGCGCTGGCTCCGGTGAACAAGCCGACCGGCACTCGGCGGGCGGCCTCCGCGAGCAGGTCCGCCACCCCCGGGTAGACGGTCACGCGGTCGGCCGCGGCGGCCAGTTCCTGGTGGTAGCGGGCCATGTCCTCCTCGGTGGCCCGGCGGCCCAGCAGCGCGGAGAGCAGGTCCACGGGCGCGCCGAGCGAGTAGCCGGCGATGATCTCCTCGTCGGTGTGCTCGCGACCGCCCCCGGCGAGGACCGTCGCCCGGTACGCCGCCGGCACGGCGGCGTGCGACTCGATCAGCGTGCCGTCCATGTCGAAGACCAGGCCCGTCAACGGGGTTCGCGTGTGTGCCACGGAGTCCAGGCTAGTGCGGTGTCCACTAACGTTCACCGGGTGTTCCGGTGGGGTGTTGTGGATCCTCGCCTTGGAGGGCGAGCGACTCCCCACTGGGTGGTGGGGCGGGCCTCCGCGGGCCAACTGATCCTCTCGCCGCCCGGGCTGGGCGGCGGGGGTCACGCCGGGACCGGCCGGCGCCGGGGAGGTTCCGGCCGGCTCGACGGTGCGTGACCACCCCAGGCGGCACAGGAATGTCTGTCGTGGGGGTGGTGGGTCCGCCGCCCGGGGTGCGGGTGGCGATGCTGGCCGCCGCGACGAGATCGCGGTGCCCGGAGAATCGGCAGTGGGGGCAGGACAAGGTGCGTCCACGAGGTTTCGGTACCCGTCGCTGGCAGGCGGGGCAGGTCGAGGAGGTGCCCCGTTCGTCGACGAGCCGCACCGTGATCCCGGCGAGGGTGGCCTTGTCGGTGAGTACCTGAATCAACCGGCGGATCTGCCACTGCCGCAGCCGCAGGTTGTGCCGCCGGCCCGCCACAATGTCGAGCACGCCGCGGGGGCCACCGACATGCAGCACCCCAACCCGCTGACCCACGGCCCAGGACACGACAGTGCGGGCGGCCTCATGCTGGGCCTGGCGGACCCGCCGTCGATGCCGTCCCTCCACCAGACGGGCCCGGCGGCGATATTGACGCCACCGCCGTGACCCCCGCTGGCCCGGTTTCGGTGCCCGCCGCGCCACCGCCCGGCGGCGGGCCTTGGTGTCGGTGAGGTGCATCCGGTGTTCGGCGCGGACCGCCCGCCCGGACACCAACAGCCCGGCACCGTCGGGCCCGGCCAGCGCGTAGGGGTGGATGATGCCGAGGTCCACCCCGGCCACCCGACTCGGTTCCGGCCTTACCCCCGGTGGGTAGGTCGCGACCGGAATCTCGGCGGTCACGTCGAGGAACAGCCGCCCGCCCTCAGACAGCAGAGTGATCGAGCGCACCTGCTCCACCGGGTACGGCAGATCCCGGGCCAGGCGAACCCACAACGGGCAGGCGCCTCTCGCGCTGGGGATGCGTACCCGCCGCCCGTCAACCGTGAATGTGCCGTGATACCAGCGCACCGGCACCAACCCCCGCCTGCGACGCGGAAACCGCGCCGAGTCGTCACCGGCCTTACGGCGCTTCGCCGCCGCGAACCAGGCATCGGAGAACCGGCGCAGCACTGACCGGGCACCCGTACTGTCCAGTTCACCGAACGTGCCCGGCCCCGACGCCGCCAACTCCCGACACAACTGCTGATAGCCAGCCAACGGCGCATCCCCGCGGCGACGCCGCCACGCATTGACCTCCAACACGCACGCCCACACATCACCACCCGAACGCAGCAAGCCGAAACACCGCCGCCGCTGCCCTGACGTCACCCGCAACCCAACCCGAGCCGTGCGATACACGACCCGCGGCGCAGCGAAATCCCGACGGCGAGGCACAGACCGAACCCAACACCACCGGTACGACAACTTCCCAACCACTCATCAACCCGGCGAACGTTAGTGGCCACCGCACTAGCCAGCCGGGAGCCCGGCGCGGTGGGCGGCGGCGAGACGCTTCGGCGCGCGGGCGTACCAGGCCTCGGTGATCAGCTCGGTCAGCTCGTCCACGTCGATGCGTTCCAGCCGGACCAGGACGGCCGGGTAGCCATCGAAGTGCGGCGTGGTGAAGTAGACGGTCGGATCGTCGGCGAGCAGCGCCTCCCGGGCGCCGAGGTCGGGCACCTGCGCCCCGAGGATCGGCCCGTCGGGCGCGGTGTCACCGAGGGCTTCGAGGTCGGCGCGGCGCAGCGGTCGTTCCCAGACGAAACCCTTGTCCCGGACCTTCCAGGCGGGCAGTCCGTCGTACGAGGGCTTCTCGGTCGTCTCCGGCAGGCTCAGCGCGATCCGCCGCACGTCGTCCCAGGTGGCCACGACCCGACCCTACGCCGACCCGACGGGTCCCGCGGTCCCCTCGTCGAGCAGCGCGTCCAGTGCGCGCCGCGCCAGGGCTCGCGTGGCCGGGGCCGGATCGTCGTACGTGATGAGGGCCTTCCACAGTGCCCAGCCCCGACCCCGCGCCCAGGTGGCGTCGTCGACGCCGAGCGCGGCGCGGAACGCGACCCGCGCGGACCCCGGCAGGAACGTCCAGGCGATGACCGTGTCGCACGCCGGGTCGCC
>NZ_JBFAMU010000571.1:0-2923 GCF_040656655.1 Micromonospora sp. NPDC049799 | reverse complement strand
CCGGCCTCGCCGACGAACTGGGCTGGAGCCGGCGGCATCTCGCCGTCCGGTTCCACCGGGAGACCGGCCTGACGCCGCGGACCGCCGTCCGGCTGCTGCGGTTCCAGCGGGCGTCCGCGGCGCTGGGCCGGCGGCTGGCGGTGTGCGAGCCGCTGCCTGCTCCGGTGCGGGAGGACCCGCCGCCGGCGCGCACCTGGGCGGACCTGGCCGTCCGGTACGGCTACTACGACCAGTCGCACCTGATCCGCGACTTCCGCGAGTTCGCCGGCGCCACCCCCGCCGCGCTCTTCCCGCCCGGATCACATCCGTCCAATCCGGGCTGACCAGCGGCCCGCCAGGA
The DNA here is from genome assembly GCF_040656655.1 of Micromonospora sp. NPDC049799. Classification (NCBI taxonomy): domain Bacteria; kingdom Bacillati; phylum Actinomycetota; class Actinomycetes; order Micromonosporales; family Micromonosporaceae; genus Micromonospora; species Micromonospora sp. NPDC049799. The sequence goes on along the minus strand of NZ_JBFAMU010000571.1, from coordinate 2,583 downwards.
TCGACGCATGCGAACCATCTACCCGGTCCTCCGGTACACCGACCCCCGCGCCGCGATCGACTGGCTGGGCGCCGCGTTCGGCTTCGGCGTCCACGCGGCGCACGAGGCCCCCGACGGTTCGGTCGCGCACGCCGAGCTGATCTTCGACGACGGCATGGTGATGGTCGGCAGGAGACCCGACACGGCGCCTCCGCGGGTGCGGCCGGCCGACGACGACTACGCGGTGTACGTCGCGGTCGACGACGTGGACGCCCACCACGAGCGTGCCCGGGCGGCCGGCGCGGAGGTCGTCCGCCCGCCCTTCGACACCGACTACGGCTCCCGCGACTACGTGGCCCGGGATCTGGAGGGCACCGTGTGGTCCTTCGGGACCTACCGCGTCTGACCGGGGCCGACGAGTGCCGGTGCGGCGCGTGCGGTGCCCCGTCGACGTGGGTGGTCTCCACCGCGTGCCGGGTCGTCGACGGGGATGCGTGACGTGCCGGCGCGGTCGCGAGGTGGCGGGGTCGTCGCTTTGCGCGAGCGAAGTATTGCGGTGGGTGACCGTCCTGCGTACTCTCCCTCGGTGGGGAGGCGGGAATGCCGTTGTCGACGAGTCCGGTCATCAGACGCGCGAGGCTCGGTGCCGAGCTGCGACAGCTTCGCCGGCGTGAGTCACTCACGCTGGAGCAGGTCTGCGAGCGCCTGGGGTGGGCCTCCACTTCGAAGCTGTCCCGGATCGAGCTGGGTCAGAGCCGGCCGGATCTCGCCGACGTGCTCGACCTGCTCGACGTCTACGACGTGCCCGCGCCCAAGCGGGACGCCCTCATCGTGATCGCCCGGGACGCCGCCACCAGCCGGGGCTGGTGGAAGGCGCTGGGCGAGATGGGGGAGCGGCAGCGCACGTACGCCGAGCTGGAGGCCGGCGCGGCGAGCATCGTGGACTACCAGCCCGCCGTCGTGCCCGGGCTGCTCCAGACCCCGGCGTACGCGCGGCTGCGCATCACCGCCGGCCGGTTGCTGGACGCCACCGTGGACGTGGAGGCCGACGTGCGGGCCCGGTCGACCCGGCACGACGTGCTGCGCCGCGACGATCCACCGCGCTACACCGCGCTGCTCGCCGAGGGCGTCGTCGAGCTCGGCAACAGCCCGCCGGAGGTGTGGCGAGAGCAGGTGCGACGCCTGGTCGACCTGGCCGACCTGCCGCACGTGACGATCCGCCTGCTGCCCGGAGGCCGGCCGGCGCGGGAGGGCGTGTTCCCCCTGACGCCGTACTCCTGCTATTCGTTCCCGGATCCGGCGGACCCGCACACGGTGATGCTGGAGGCGTTGACCACCGACGTGCGCCTCGTGACCGCCGCCGACGTCGACCGGTACGGCGAGGTCACCGGCTGGTTGTCGGCGGTGGCCCTGTCGGCGGAGGAGACCGTCGCGGAGCTGACCCGACGGTTGGACCACTGAGCCGCGTGGCCACCGGACCCGGCGCCCCCGGGCCCGTCGGGGCCGGCGGCCCGCGCGTGCACGGCGACCGTAGGCCCGGCGTACGACATTCTCAGGCGGGCACGTCGACGAAGTGCTCGACCAGCGGCGGGTTGGCGAAGTGCGGCCCGATCAGGGCTCGCCACTGGGCGAACTTCGGGCTCTGCCGGAAGTTCACGTCGTGCGCCTCGACCGAGTCCCACTCGACGAGCAGCACGAACCGGGAGGGCGATTCCACGCCCCGGGTCATGCGGACCGAGCGGCAGCCCTCGGTGCTGGTGATGATCGGATGCGCCTGCTGGTAGGCGGCGGCGAAGGAATCCTCGTGGCCGGGGATGACGTCGATGAGCGCGACTTCGAGCACCATGCACGCAGCCTCCCACGGTCTCCGGCGTGCCGGTCGCCCCGGGGGCCGGTTCCCATCCGGCGGAAGGATCTCTAGGGTGATCGCGCGGAAGAGGGAGAGGCATGATCGACTGGCTCACCGGCGCGGCGTTCACCGTGGCGGGTACGCCGACCAGTTGGGCGGAGCTCCTGGGATTCGCCACCGGTGTGCTCACCGTCTGGCTGGTGGCCCGGCAGCGGATCGCCAACTGGCCGCTCGGCATCGCGAACGTCCTGCTGCTGATGCTGCTCTTCTGGACCGCCGGGCTGTACGCCGACGCCGCGCTCCAGGTGGTCTACGTCGGTCTCGGCCTCTACGGGTGGTGGGCCTGGCTGTACGGCGGTGAGCGGCGGTCGCGGCTCACCGTCAGCCGGACGAGCCCCCGGGAGTGGTGGGCGCTCGCCACGGCCGGTGTGGTCCTGACCGGTGCGATCTGGCTGCTGCTGGACCGCGCCACCGATTCGACGGTGCCGCTGCCGGACGCCCTGACCACCGTTCTCTCGCTGCTGGCGACGTACGGGCAGACCCGCAAGCGGGTGGAGAGCTGGTGGCTGTGGATCACGGCCGACCTGATCTACATCCCGCTCTACGCCTACAAGGACCTGTACCTGACCGCCGCGCTGTACGTGGTCTTCCTCGGGCTGTGCGTGCTGGGACTGCGCGAGTGGCGGGCCGACCTGCGGCGCGGCGCTCCGGCGACCCCGGTCCCGACCGGCCCGGCCCCGGTGGCCCGGTGACCG
>NZ_JBFAMU010000570.1:0-2925 GCF_040656655.1 Micromonospora sp. NPDC049799 | reverse complement strand
TGGAGACCGCCGGCCCGGTGACCGCCACCGGCGACGGGGCGGCCCTCGCGCTGCGCGACCGGGCACTGCTGGAGTTCCTGTACGGCACCGGCGCGCGCATCTCCGAGGCGGTCGGCGCGGCCGTGGACGACCTGGACGTCGACGAGGGCGCCGCCCTGTTGCACGGCAAGGGCGGACGTACCCGCCTGGTGCCGATCGGCGGGTACGCGGTCGAGGCGCTGCGCGCGTACCTCGTGCGGGCCCGTCCGGTGCTCGCCGCCGGCGGCCGGGGCACCCCGGCGGTCTTCCTCAACGCGCGCGGGGGAACCCTCTCCCGGCAGGGCGCCTGGACGATCCTGCGCCGGGCGGCACAGCGCGCCGGGCTGCCGGTGGACGGACCGGAGGCGGTATCCCCGCACACGTTGCGCCACTCGTACGCGACCCACCTGCTCGACGGCGGCGCGGACGTCCGCGTCGTGCAGGAACTGCTCGGGCACGCCTCGGTCACCACCACCCAGGTCTACACGCTGGTCACCGTGGAGCGGCTGCGCGAGGTGTACGCGACGGCCCACCCCCGGGCCCGAGGCTGAGGCCGGCCGCCGACACGCCGCACGGGTGCCGAACGGCCTGCTGGTCGGTGGCGTACAGTCGGGATCGGCGCGGACCTGGCGGGGCGACGCGGACCCAGGGTGCGCGGCGGCGCCGCGAAGGGACGTCGGTCGACTCCGACGCCCGGTGGTCGTCGGGAGGGGGCAACGAGGACATGGCGGGCAACGGTAACCGTGCCGAGACCTGGACGTCGGAGCTCCGCGAGCAGCAGGCCACGCTCGGGGCGGACCTCGGTCCGGCGGACCCGGCGGCCTACACGATGCGCAAGCCGATCCCCGAGCCGATGCCGACCGACCGGCACGGCCCGGCCCGGATCATCGCGATGGCCAACCAGAAGGGCGGGGTGGGCAAGACCACCACGACCATCAACCTGGGCGCCGCCCTGGCCGAGTACGGCCGCAAGGTGCTGCTGGTCGACTTCGACCCGCAGGGCGCCCTCTCGGTGGGCCTGGGCGTCAACCCGCACAACCTCGACCTGTCGGTCTACAACCTGCTGATGCAGGACGACGTCACCGCCGAGGACGTCCTCATCAAGACCGACGTGGCGGGCCTGCACCTGCTCCCGGCCAACATCGACCTGTCGGCGGCCGAGATACAGCTGGTCAACGAGGTCGCCCGGGAGATGGCCCTGGCCCGGGTGCTGCGCAGCGTCCGCAAGGAGTACGACTACATCCTGATCGACTGCCAGCCCTCGCTGGGCCTGCTGGCGATCAACGCGCTGACCGTCGCGCACGGCGTGCTCATCCCGCTGGAGTGCGAGTTCTTCTCGCTGCGCGGTGTGGCGCTGCTGCTGGACACCATCGACAAGGTCCGCGAGCGGCTCAACTTCGACCTGGAGCTGGAAGGCATCCTGGCGACCATGTACGACAGCCGCACCACCCACTGCCGGCAGGTCCTCCAGCGGGTCGTGGAGGCGTTCGGCGACAAGGTCTACCAGACGGTGATCACCAAGACGGTGAAGTTCCCGGAGTCCACCGTCGCCGGTGCGCCGATCACCTCGCTCGACCCGGCGTCGTCCGGGGCCCGCAACTACCGGCAGCTGGCCCGCGAGGTGATCGCCGCGCAGTCCGAGCGGTAGCCGGAACACCGGGTGTCCGCAGCGTGGACTACGGTTCTCCGGTGACCGCGCCACCCCTCGACCCCACCACCGGGCACCGGGCCGCCGACCCGGCCGTGGCGGCGGAGCTGGCTGCCGAGGTCGACGGCGTGGTGCCGGCCCCCGGGGACGACACGGCCGCGACGAGCGGGTTCACCGTACGGCTGGCGAACTTCACCGGCCCCTTCGACCTGCTGCTGCAACTGATCAGCAAGCACAAGCTGGACGTCACCGAGGTGGCGCTGCACAAGGTCACCGACGAGTTCATCGCCTACATCCGGGCGATGGGCGACCAGTGGGACCTGGACGAGACCAGCGAGTTCCTGCTGATCGCCGCGACCCTGCTCGACCTGAAGGCGGCCCGGCTGCTGCCCGCCGCCGAGGTCGAGGACGAGGAGGACCTCGCCCTGCTGGAGGCCCGGGACCTGCTGTTCGCCCGGCTGTTGCAGTACAAGGCGTACAAGGAGGCGGCGGCGCACATCGCGGCCCTGGAGGAGGTCGGTGGGCGGCGCTACCCGCGCGCGGTCACCCTGGAGCCCCGGTACGCCGAGGCCCTGCCCGACCTGGTCCTCGGCATCGGCCCGGAGCGGCTGCTGAAACTCGCGATCAGGGCCATGACGCCGAAGCTGGTGCCCGAGGTCTCCATCGCCCACGTGCACATGGTCCGGGTCAGCGTCCGGGAGCACGCGGCGATTCTCACCGAACGGCTGCGCCGCGCCGGCACCGCCGCGTTCTCGCTGCTCTGCGCCGACTGCGAGATCACCCTGGAGGTGGTGGCCCGGTTCCTGGCGCTGCTCGAGCTGTACCGCGAGGGCCTGGTGGCGTTCGTGCAGGAGCAGGCCCTGGAGGAGCTGACCGTACGCTGGACCGGCCCCGCCGACGGCGGCCCGGACCTGCACATCGACGAGTACGCCGGCACCCCCGAGCCACCCGAGGCCGGCGTGGCGGGGTCGGTTGAGGCGGTTGAGCCGGACGGCGTGGCCGAGGCGGCTGAGTCGGCTGACGTGGTTGATGCCGGGCCCGCCGACGTGGCCGAGCCGGAGCGCACGGGAAGGACCGAGGAGTGAGCGCGATGAACGACGAGGAGCGCCGGGACTCCCTGGCCGACCAGGCCGCCGCCTGGGTCCCACCCTGGGAGCGGGGGGGGCCCGCCCCCCCCCCCCCCCCCCCCCCCCCCCCCCCCCCCCCCCCCCCCCCCCCCCCCCCCCCCCCCCCCCCCCCCCCCCCCCCCCCCCGCCGGC
>NZ_JBFAMU010000569.1:0-2928 GCF_040656655.1 Micromonospora sp. NPDC049799 | reverse complement strand
CTGCGGGGTATACCGCGTATGGTGTCTGGCGTCACCCACACCATCGGGGGAGGTGCAGATTGCCAGCTGTCCTGGAGATCGAAGGTCTAGACCCGAACGCCCCGCTGCCCACCGCCCAGGGCGTACGCGCGGCGCTCGGCCCGCTGGTCGGCGTACCGGCCCTCGGCGACCGGGTCAACGTCTCGGTCGTCGACGTCGCCACCGGCCAGTCGCTGTACGGACGGGGCGAGGACGCCGGCACGGTGCCCGCCTCGGTGACGAAGCTGGTCACCGCCGTCACGGTGCTCGCCGCACGTGGCTCCGGGTACCGCATCCCCACCCGGGCGGTCGCCGGTGCGACTCCCGGCGAGGTGGTGATCGTCGGCGGCGGCGACCCCACCCTCGCGGTCGACAAGAAGGGCTTCTATCCGGGTGCGGCCCGGCTGGACGACCTGGCCGGGCAGGTGAAGAAGGCGCTCGGCGGCACGAAGCCGACGAAGGTGGTCGTCGACTCGACGCTCTACTCCGGCCCGGTCCACGAGCCCGGCTGGGACTCCGACATCCCCGACGGCGGGTACGGCGGGGCGGTCACCGCCCTGATGATCGACGGTGCACGCAGCGACGTGCCGCAGGCGAAGAAGGACCACGAGGACGGCAACCACGCCGCCGACCGGGTGTCCCAGCCCGACCTCGCCGCCGGCCGCTCCTTCGCCCGGTTGCTCGGGGTGCCGGCCGGCGCCGTCACCAAGGGGAAGGCGCCCGCCGCCGGTGCCGGCGCCACCGCCGGGGCTCCCGGCACCGAGCTGGGCGTGGTGTCGTCCCTGCCGATGGTCCGGCTCGTCGACATCATGATCAGCGACAGCGACAACCTGGTCGCCGAGGCGCTCGCCCGTCAGGTGGCGCTGGCCCGGGACGAGCCCGCGTCGTTCGCCGGCGGCGGGAAGGCGATGGACGCGGTGGTGGCCGAGCTGGGGCTGCCGGCCGACGAGCTCTCGCTGGCCGACGGCAGCGGCCTGTCCCGCAGCAACCGCATCAGCCCGTCGTTGCTCACCGACGTGCTCGCGCTGGCCGGTGACGGCACCCGGCCGGACCTCGCCGCGATCTTCGGTGCGCTGCCGGTGGCCGCCTGGTCCGGCACCCTCACCGACCGCTTCGAGGGCCCGGCCCGGGTCGGCGCCGGGCTGGTTCGCGCCAAGACCGGGACGCTGTCCCGGGTGCACGCGATCGCCGGCCTGGTCAGCACCGCCGACGGTCGGCTGCTCAGCTTCGCCGTCCTCACCGACGACGCGCCCCCGGACGGCCTGACCGCCGCCCGCTCCGCCCTGGACCGCATCACCGCCACCCTCACCACCTGCGGTTGCCGCTGACCTGGGCCGATCGTCGAGCCCGGGTTCGGGTGTTCCCGCGCGGGTACGGTGGGTGCATGGCGCAGTTCGTGGACTGGGATCTGGCCGCCGCGACCGCGGGGGCGCTGGGAAAGTCGGGCCCCCGGGTGTCGTACGCGGAGGCCACCGACGTGGTCTCCGACCTGCGGCGGTTGACCGACGAGGCGGCCGGGCACGTCGCCGAGTACACCGGGCTGCGGTCGCAGGTGTCCCACCCGCCGGTGCGGGTGGTCGACCGGCGGGACTGGGCGGCGACCAACATCGCCGGGCTGCGCGAGGTGATCACGCCGCTGGTGGGCCGCCTGTCGAAGGACAAGCAGCCCGGGGTGCTGACCGAGGCGATCGGGTCCCGGGTGACCGGCGTGCAGGCCGGCACTGTGCTGGCGTACCTGTCCGGCCGGGTCCTCGGCCAGTACGAGGTCTTCTCCGCCGACCCGGGGCAGTTGCTGCTGGTCGCGCCGAACATCGTCGAGGTGGAGCGGAAGCTCGGCGCCGACCCGCGCGACTTCCGGCTCTGGGTCTGCCTGCACGAGGTCACCCACCGGACCCAGTTCACCGCCGTGCCGTGGATGCGGGCGTACTTCCTGGGTGAGGTGCAGGCGTTCGTGGACGCCTCCTCCAGCGGGGGCGAGCACCTGCTGGAGCGGCTGCGCCGGGGTGTGGCCACCCTCTCCGACGCGGTGAAGGACCCGGAGAGCCGCACCAGTGTGCTGGACATCGTGCAGACTCCGGCCCAGCGGGCCGTGCTGGACCGGCTCACCGCGCTGATGACCCTGCTGGAGGGGCACGCCGAGTTCGTCATGGACGGCGTCGGCCCGCAGGTGATCCCGAGCGTCGAGCGCATCCGGGCGTCGTTCAACCGGCGCCGGGAGACGGGCAACCCGCTGGAGAAGGCGATCCGCCGGCTCCTCGGCGTCGACGTGAAGATGCGCCAGTACGCCGAGGGCCGCAAGTTCGTGCACGGTGTCGTCGAGCGGGTGGGCATGCCCGGGTTCAACCGGATCTTCTCGTCCCCGCTGACCCTGCCCCGGCTGGAGGAGCTGGGCGACCCGGACGCCTGGGTGGCCCGGGTGCACGGGCCGGCCGGCCCGCTGCCGGCCGCCGGCTGACCGTACGACCGTGGCCGCGCTCGCCCCACCCGTGGCCGCGATCCGCGTCGCGGTCCGGCGAGCCCTGACCGGCCTGCCGGAAACCGGCCCGGTCCTGGTGGCCTGCTCGGGTGGCGCCGACTCGCTGGCGCTGGCCGCGGCGACCGCGTTCGTGGCGCCCCGGCTGGGCCGTCCTGCCGGTCTGGTCACCGTCGACCACGGTCTTCAGGAGGGTTCGGCGGAACGGGCCGAGGCGGTGGCGGCGTGGGCGCGCGGGACGGGCCTGGCTCCGGTCGAGGTGGTCCGCGTCGACGTCGGCGGCCGGCCGGGTGGTCCCGAGGCGGCCGCACGGGAGGCTCGCTACCAGGCGCTGGGCGAGGTGGCCGGCCGGCACCGGGCGGCGGTCGAGTTGACGCTGTCGGTCAGGTCCTTCCACGTGCCGGCCACGTTCGGCACGTCGGCCTGCCCGCCCAGCT
>NZ_JBFAMU010000568.1:0-2941 GCF_040656655.1 Micromonospora sp. NPDC049799 | reverse complement strand
GCCACGAGCGACCGTCGGGCGACGTCCACGCCAGGGGCACCCCGCCGGCCGCCAGCAACGTGCCCACCGCCAACCACCCCGCCGGTACGCCCACCGCGTCGTACGCCGCCGTCCGCCCGCGCCCGTCGCCGGACAGCCCCGGAGCCCCCTCGACGAGGGTGAACGCCGCCGAGTCCGGCGAGACCCACACCACCGCCCCGTCCACCCGCGAGCCGACCACCAGCCAACCGGCCGGACCCGCCGCCATCCGGCCGACGCTCACCGCACGCGGGCCACCGAACTGCTCGAACGGCGCCGACACCTCACGCAGCGCGCCGTCCCGCCCCTGCCACCAGGTGCCGGTACGCGGATTGCCGTGCACTCCCCCGCTCTTCGCGCCCACCACGGCGACCCGGTCATCCCGGCACGCCACGGATGAGAACACGTGCTGCTCACCGGAGAAGGTCACCGGCACCGTCGGCAGGCTCGACCACACCGCCCCGTCGCCGACCCAGGCCGCCGGCCGGGTCCCCCCGTCCGCGCCCGAGACGCCACCCACCACGTACCACCGGCCGGCGCAGGCCGCCACGTCGCGCAGCAGCAACCGGCCGGGCGGGCCCGGAGGCGCCGGCAGGCTCAGCGGCACCCACGCCGCACGGACCGGCGGCGGTTGGTCACCGTCCAGCCGGCCCGGACGCGCGCAGCCCGCGAGCAGCGCGACGACCGCACCGAGCACCGCCACCGGACGCCGGCCCCACACGAACGTCGATGCTATGCAAGGAAAGGCCCCCTGTTAACGCCTGGCGTCGTACAGGGGGCCCTTCTCAACCCTCGACTCAGGTGGCCGGACGGGCCACCTCGCCGCCGGCGGTCTCCGCGAGGATCCGCTCGGCGACCTCCTTCATGGTCATCCGGTGGTCCATCGCCGTGCGCTGGATCCACTTGAACGCCTGCGGCTCGGTCATCCCGTACGTGGTCATCAACGCGCCCTTGGCACGCTCCACCGTCTTGCGGATCTCCAGCCGGTCGTTCAGGCCGGCGACCTCGGCCTCCAGGGCGGCGATCTCCGAGTAGCGGGACAGCGCGATCTCCACCGCCGGGACCAGGTCGCTCTTCTGGAAGGGCTTCACCAGGTACGCCATCGCGCCGGCCGCCCGCGCCCGCTCCACCAGGTCGCGCTGGCTGAACGCGGTCAGGATGATCACCGGGGCGATGCGCGCGCCGGCGATGCGCTCGGCGGCGGCCAGCCCGTCCATGATCGGCATCTTGATGTCGAGAATGACGAGGTCGGGCTTGAGCTCCTCGGCGAGCCGGACGGCGGTCTCACCGTCGCCGGCCTCGCCGACGACCTCGTAGCCCTCCTCGACGAGCATCTCCGCGAGGTCCAGCCGGATGAGCGCCTCGTCCTCGGCGATCAGTACGCGCCTGCGCTCGGCATCCGTCTGCGTCTCGGCCACGAGCCACTCCCACCAGTCTGTCCTCGACACCCGCCGTGCCGGGTGTCGCAGCCACTAGCGTAGTGGGTAACCTATAGCGCGACGCGAGAGCGTCAGGTGGGCCAGTCCCCGTATTCCAACCGGCAGAGAAGCGGAGCTCAAACCTCCGACAGTGTGGGTTCGAATCCCACCGGGGGCACCGAAACTGTCATACAGGCGTTCGAAGATGCTCGTATGCATCCACCCGATGTCCGGGCGAGAGCTCGGCGCCTCTACCTGTCCGGCGCCACGGTGGCGGAGGCCGCCCGCGCCGTAGGTATCTCCTATCCGACAGTTCGGCACTGGCGCAAAATTCGCCCCGAGCCGAAGCAGCACGGCACGGCACTCCGATGCTTCCGATGCCGTCGTGACACCGCCGGGCCCGCGGATCCTGCCCTCTACACCTATCTGCTCGGCCTCTACCTGGGCGACGGCCACCTGGTCACCTCGGCCCGCGTGCCGGTGCTGCGGATCTCGTGCAGCAACAGGTGGCCCGACCTGATCGACGCCTGCGGCGATGCCATGCGGGCGGTCTTGGCCACCAAGGTCCAACGGGTCCCGCAACAGGGCTGCGTGAGCGTCCAAAGCTCCGGCACGCACTGGCCTTGCCTGTTTCCCCAGCACGGTCCCGGTGAGAAGCACCGGCGACCGATTGTGCTCGCCGACTGGCAACGCGAGATCGTTCAGCGTCATCCTGGCCACTTCCTGCGTGGCCTCTTCCACTCCGATGGCTGCCGGTTCACCAACCGCGTGACCGTACGCGGCAAGGAGTACGTCTACCCCCGCTACATGTTCACCAACGAGTCGGCCGACATCATGGGCCTGTGCCAGTGGGCGCTGGACCTGCTCGGCATCGCCTGGCGGATGAACCGCCGCAACTCCCTGTCGGTGGCCCGCCGGGAGGCCGTCGCCGCGCTCGACCGCCACGTCGGCCCGAAGTCCCGACCCGTGCGCGGCCCGGACCTTCCGTCGACCCCACACAAGTCCGTCCCGGGCGAAGATCCACTCGACGGCATTGATGGGGCTGACAACCTGACCCGGACACCCCGGTTTCAATGATGTCGAGTCGATCATGCGCTAGACCCGCTGGTCCGGCCGCGTGACCGGAAAGGGAGACGCCGACGCACGGCCGGTTCGGGGGCCGGCCAGGGACGTCGCCGCGGAACCAGTCAGGCGACGGCGGCGAGTGCCCGTCCCAGGTCGGCCCACAGGTCCTCCGGGTCCTCCAGGCCGACCGAGAGGCGCAGCAGCCCGCCGCCCGGCTTCGCCTCCCCCTGCACCGGCCGGTGGGTCAGCGAGGCGGGGTGCTGGATGAGGGTGTCGACGCCGCCGAGCGACACCGCGTGAGTGATCAACTGGCAGCCGTCGGCGACGGCCGCGGCGGCGGGCGCGAGGTCCAGAGGGCTCATGCGGGCCACCTTAACGAAGACTCACTCCTCGGCCTCGGAGAGGACGAGCACCCGGGCGTGGATCTGGTTGCGCTGCTG
>NZ_JBFAMU010000567.1:0-2941 GCF_040656655.1 Micromonospora sp. NPDC049799 | reverse complement strand
GTCGGGCCCGGGCAGGACCGCCCGGAACAGGCTGGTGCCGCTGGCGGGGCGGCGGGCCACCAGCCACTCCTGCAAGGCGGCGGACGGCTCGGCCGCCAGCACCCGCAGCGCCGCGAAGACCCGCAGGTCCGCCTCCGCCACCCCGCACCGGACGCCGCCGGCCGCGTCGAAGGCGGTCAACACCTCGGTCGTACGTCTCCCGCTCGGCCACGGGCCGTTGCGCAGCAGCACCAGCCGGCGTTGCGGCAGCTCCCGGTCCAGCCCCGCCATGGTGCAGGCGGCCCGGACCCGCGCGGTGACCGCGACCGCGTTGGGGTGGGCGACGGCCCGGAAACACCAGTGCGCCTCGTTCTCGGTGGCCTCGTCGAGCACCTCGATGAGCCGCCCGTGCAGCGCGGGCTTGCGCCCCGGCGGGGGGTCGTACTTGTAGGTGGCACCGGTCGGCGCCTGCTCGGCGATCCAGGCCGCCAGCCCCGCCGCGAGCAGCGGCGGCATGTGCTCGTCCTCGGTGGACGGGGCGAGAGCCGCCGCCACGTCCGCCGCCGCGACCAGCTCGGCGAACCGTGCGTCCAGCTCGCGGAGCTGCCGCTCGTCCGCCGTCTGGTCGCCGGCCCCTCCGGCACCGGGGGCCGGTGTCGATGTCGCGTCGGCGCCGTCGATGAGGCGGTCGAGTTCCACCACCTCGTCGCGGTCGCGGCACCAGGAGACGTGGCGGTCCACCCGGCGCAGCAGGGCGCGCGGCGTCAGGGTGGGCGCGTCGGCGAAGGCGGCGGCGTGGATCGGCCACGTGGGGTGAGGTGGTACGAAGCGCGGGCCGGCGAAGGCGGCGGACAGCCGCTTCGCCACGATGGCTCGGCCGATCTCCGGGGTGGGGATCCGGTCCGGGAGGGTGGCCTGGCGGAACCGGTCCCCGACCGGGGTGGGCGCGCTGCGGGTCAGCAGCTCCCAGGTGTCCGGCAGGCAGGAGACGACGACGAGGGTGCGGCGGGTGACGTCGCGGAGCTTGAGCAGACCGTCGGCGATCGGGCCGATCACCTTCGCCTGGCCGTCCTCCAGCCCGGCGTGCTGGTCCAGCAGCGACGTGCTGGTCTGCGCGAAGAGCGTGTCGAGCTGGTCGACGGCGATGACCGTGGGGTCCAGCGTCAGCGCCATCAACCGGGAGATGTCCTGGACGATCTGCTGCGGGGTACGGATCGCGGCGCTGAGCCCCCACGCCGCCCGACCGGCCGGGTCGCCCGCCTCGGAGATCAGGTGGGCGTAGCCGACGTCCTGCGCCTCGAAGTCGACGGCGCCGTGCAGGACCAGTGCCCGGGCCGTGTCCTGGCAGTCCCGCCCGACCTCGCGGTCACGGGTGCGCAGCGCCCGAATGAACGCGTCCAGGTGCTCGCGCTCGACCGGTCGCATGCCGGCGACCGCGTCGCGGACGTCGACCGGCAGCCCGAGCTGGGGGGTGAGCCGGCGCAGGAAGGTCCGCAGCTGGGTGCCCCAGCCGATGTGGTCGCGGCCCATGCCTTCCACCAGGGCCAGCGCGACGCTCTCCCAGAACGTCTTGCCGCTGACCATGTCGACCAGGAAGAAGTAGCCGCCGTCGTGCTGGATGCGTTCGCGTACGGCGCCGAGCAGGTGCGTCTTGCCGGCGCCCGCGCGGCCCTGCATGGCCACGCCGAGCGGCACGCTGGTGTCGTCGGTACGCGCCCGCGCCACCCCGCGCAGGATCTCCGCGACCACCTTCTCGTGCAGCTCCGGCACGTTGTGCCGGCTGGGCCGCCAGACGTCGTCCGGGGTGACCGCCGGCTGGAGACTCACCGCCTCCAGGGCGGCCCGCTGGTCGTCGGGGATCACGCGGCGCCGATCGCCAGGGCGTGGTTGTCCTCGTTCCCGATCCGCACGGCCGCGGCCCGGTCCCGCGGGGTCAGCGACTTGGTGTTCGCCACCGGGATGATGCGGACGTCCTCCCGGCCGACCATCGTCCGCAACGTCGCGTCGACCGTGGCCCGGTCGGTGTCGCTGAGCCGGTCCCGGACGTCCGCGAGGCCGACCCAGGCACCCGGCGCCCTCGCCAGGTCCCGGTACGCCGCGCGGACCCTCGCCTCCACGTCCACCGTCGCCACCGGGGCGGTCGTCGTGGCCGGGGCGGCGGGCTCCGGCGGGGTGACGGCGGCCGGAGCCGACTCGCCGGTCTGCTTGAAGAAGTCGCCGTGGCTGACCCGCAGCCGGTCCAGCGAGCGGTGCAGGTTGGACAGGACGACGAGCAGCGACCGGGTCGTGGAACCGCCCGACTTCGGCGGCGGGGCGGTGTGCAGCTGCCGCACCACCCGCCAGCCCTCGTCGGTCAGCTCGTGGGCGAACGGCCGGTGCGACCGGTCGGTCTCGACCAGGCCGAGCCTGACCAGCTTCTCGTTGTCCTTGCCGGTCAGCGCGAAGCCGGCCAGCTCCCGCAGCTCGACGTTGGTGAGTCGGCGTGCCTCGACCATCAGCACCACGAGGGCGTTGATCTGGTTCGGCGTCAGGCTCGGGACGTCCGCCGGGCTCGTCATGGTGTCTCATCTCCGTGGGGGTACGTGCCGTCCGCGCGTCGCCGGGCCAGCAGCCGACGGATCCCGTCGACCACCGCCGGCACGTCGGACAGCACCTGCTCGTTGGTGAAGCGGAGCACGTCCAGCCCGAGAAGTTGCAGCTGCACGTCCCTCCGCCGGTCGTTGGCGAAAGTGATTCGCCCCCGATGCTCCGGGCCGTCCACCTCGACCGCAAGACCCTCGGCGGGCCAAAACAGATCCAGCCGGTACGACTCGCCGAGCGCGTGCCACTCGTAGGTCTGGTTCCAGCGCCGGCCCCGCGCCCACTCGTGCGCCGCGAGCGCGCGTTCCAGCGCCTGCTCCGCCGGGCTGTCGCCGCGCGGCACCCCGGCGATCGGCGGCCAGGCCAGCACCACCGGTTCGCC
>NZ_JBFAMU010000566.1:0-2945 GCF_040656655.1 Micromonospora sp. NPDC049799 | reverse complement strand
GAACGCAGCCCGGCCGCGCAGCCGCCGCCGACCCTGCGTGGCGGCGTACCGACCTGCCCCCGGCACGGCGTCCGCCTCGGCGACGCCGGTCCCCGGCCCCGCGCCGAGGTCCTCGCCGTCCGGATCGGCGGGCTGATCCGGCGTCGCTTCGTCCTCACCGAGGAGCAGCCGGTCATGATCGGCCGCGCTCCCGAGCAGTCCGGTGGCGTCGTCCTCGGGCAGTGGCTCAACGACGAGGCCCGCCGCTGGATCAGCCGCAGCCACATCCGGTGCGAGCTGCGCGTGGGTGAGGTCGTCGTGACCGACGTGAGCACCAACGGCTCCGGCATCCGCCCGGCCGGCTCGATGGCGGAGGCCGACCGGATCCCGTTGGCACCGCAGCAGTCCCGGGTGCTCGGTGAGGGCGACATGGTCGAGCTGTACCCGGGCGTGCAGATCGGCCGCCCCGGTGAGCTTCCCGCCGGCGCGCCGTACACCCCCGCATCGGTCATGGCCGAGGCACCCACCATGGCCATGCGCCTGCCCCGCTGAGCGCGTAGGGAACGCGGAAGGGCGCCGGGACCGACGGTCCCGGCGCCCTTCCGTCGTACGTTCCCTCAGCCGGCCAGCACGGCCGCGAGCTGTGCCACGGCGTGGTCGATCTCGTCGGCGGTGATCACCAGCGGCGGGGCGAGACGGATGGTGGAGCCGTGGGTGTCCTTCGCGAGCACCCCGCGCTGCATGAGCCGCTCGCAGGCCTCCCGGCCGCTCATCAGCGTCGGGTCGATGTCCACACCCGCCCAGAGGCCGCGCACCCGGACGCCGACCAGGCCCTTGCCGACCAGCGCCTGGAGACCGGCGTTCAGCCGCTCGCCCAGCTCGGCGGAGCGGCGCTGGAACTCGCCGGTGGCCAGCAGACGGACCACCTCGGTCGCCACCGCGCAGGCCAGCGGGTTACCACCGAAGGTGGAGCCGTGCTGGCCGGGCTTGAGGACGCCGAGCACGTCGGCGTTGGCGGCCACCGCCGACACCGGCACGATGCCGCCGCCCAGCGCCTTGCCCAGCAGGTACATGTCCGGCACGACGCCCTCGTGGTCGCAGGCGAAGGTCTCGCCGGTCCGGCCCAGGCCGGACTGGATCTCGTCGGCCACGAAGAGCACGTTGCGCTCGGTGCAGACCCGGCGCACGCCCGGCAGGTAGCCCTCCGGCGGCACCACCACGCCCTGTTCGCCCTGGATCGGCTCCAGCAGCACCGCGACGGTGTTCTCGTCGATCGCCGCCTCCAGCGCCGCGAGGTCACCGTAGGGAACCACGGTGAAGCCCGGCGTGTACGGCCCGAAGTCGGCCCGCGCGTCCTCGTCGGTGGAGAAGCTGACGATGGTGGTCGTACGGCCGTGGAAGTTGCCCTCGGCGACCACGATGTTCGCCTGGCCCGGCGCGACACCCTTGACCTGGTAGCCCCACTTGCGGGCCACCTTGATGCCGGTCTCCACCGCCTCGGCGCCCGTGTTCATCGGCAGCACCAGGTCCTTGCCGCAGAGCGCGGCCAGCTCCCGGCAGAAGTCGGCGAACTGGTCGTGGATGAACGCCCGGCTGGTCAGCGTCAGCTTGTCCAGCTGCTCGTGGGCGGCCTGGATGAGCGTCGGGTGCCGGTGGCCGAAGTTCAGCGCCGAGTACCCGGCGAGGCAGTCGAGGTACCGACGGCCGTCCACGTCGGTCACCCAGGCGCCCTCGGCGGAGGCGACCACCACGGGCAGCGGGTGGTAGTTGTGCGCGGTCCACCGCTCCGCGTCCCGGACCGCACCCGGCGTCCGCAGCATGTCCTCGATCACTTGCTCGCCTTTCCCTGACGGAGTCGCAACGTGCAGCACTTCGGGCCACCGCCGGCCTTACGCAGCTCGGACAGGTCGACACCGATGGTCTCGTAACCCCGGTCGCGCAGCTTGGCGGCCAGGTCGGTGGCCTGCGCCGGCAGCACCACGTGCCGGCCGTCGCTGACCGCGTTCAGGCCCAGCACCTCGGCGTCGGCCATGGTCGCGTGGACGGCGTCCGGGAAGAGCCGGCGCAGCACCGCCTGGCTGCCCGGCGAGAACGCCTCCGGCAGGTACGCCACGGTCCGCTCGTCGAGCACCGTGAGCGCGGTGTCCAGGTGGTAGAAACGCGGGTCCACCAGCTGCATGGTGATCACCGGGTAGCCGAAGACCTCCTGCAGCTGCGCGTGCGAGGCGTGCGCGGTGCGGAAACCGGTGCCGGCCAGCAGGTAGTCGCCGACCAGCAGGACGTCGCCTTCGCCCTCGTTGACGTGCTTCGGGTCGTACATCTCGAAGCCGGCTGCCTCGAACCAGGCCCGGTACGCGGGCGCCTCGTCGGCGCGCTGCGGGTCCCGGAACTGCACGGCCATCGCCTTGTCGTCGATCACGGTCCCGCCGTTCGCGGCGAAGACCATGTCGGGCAGGCCCGGCACCGGAGTGATTTCCTCGACGGTGTGGCCCAGCTCCCGGTAGACCTCGCGTAGCTTTTCCCACTGCCGGATCGCCAGGTCGGCGTCGACCGGGGCGGTCGGATCCATCCACGGGTTGATGGCGTAGTCGACGGCGAAGTACGTCGGCCGGCACATCAGAAAGCGCTGGCTGGTGGCGTCCATCGTCATTGTCCTGCTCCCAGGGGTCGGGCGCGCCCGGCCACCTTCGGCCCACGGGCTGGCGCCGTTGCTCAACGTTATGCGCCGCCGATGGAGGGATCCACCGTTGGACCTTGCGGAGGCCAGCCGATCGTTGCGTCTGACGAATGCGCGGCGGCATTTCGTTGCGTCGCGGCCCGCCGGGCGCGTCGGGGCGGCATCGGAGGGCCTGTCGCGGACCGGTCTGAGCGCCCCCCCGCCCTGCCCCCCCCCCCCCCCCCCCCCCCCCCCCCGCCCCCGCGCGGCCCCGCCCCCGCCCGGGCCCGCCCCCCCCCCCCCCCCCCCC
>NZ_JBFAMU010000565.1:0-2962 GCF_040656655.1 Micromonospora sp. NPDC049799 | reverse complement strand
CCGCCGACCAGGTCGAGAAGCTCGCCGCCAAGGTCCGCGGCAACGAGAAGCTGATGATGAGCCCCTTCGAGGGCCTGGACAAGGCGATCGGCCCACCGGCGCCCGGCACCGGGGCGACGACCCGGCCGGGCTGGTCCACCAGCCACGGGTAGCGCCCGCGCAGGCCGTCGGAGCGGACCCGGGTGACCACCGGCAGACCGAGCAGGTCGGCCACCTCCAGCATCCGGTCGCCGGGGTTGTCGAGCACCTCGACCAGGCCGTCGTCGGCCCAGCGGCGCACCACCATGCGCTCGTTGGAGGTCAGGTCGGCATCGGAGAGCAGGGCCCGGTGCACCACCGCGTAGACCGGGACGCTGTCCTCCTCCAGCTCGCGGGCCAGCGCGTCGATCACCATGCCGAGCCGCAGCAGGCTCGCCGGCCGTCCGCCGTCGATGT
Organism: Micromonospora sp. NPDC049799; assembly: GCF_040656655.1. Lineage (NCBI taxonomy): Bacteria > Bacillati > Actinomycetota > Actinomycetes > Micromonosporales > Micromonosporaceae > Micromonospora > Micromonospora sp. NPDC049799. Next base: position 2,527 of record NZ_JBFAMU010000565.1, on the reverse strand, counting down.
CCTGGTAGCGGATCACCTCGGCCAGGTCGAGGACCGCCCGGGCCAGCGACGGGTCGGTGCACACCCGGCCCTCGATGGCGTCCAGCACCTTGCTGATCTCAAATCTCATCGGACGCTCCCACGATCTGGTCGATCCGGCGCGCCAGGTCCAGGTCACGGCGGGTGACCCCGCCAATCGAGTGGGTGACGCAGCGGAAGGTCACGGTCCGCCAGCGGATGTCGATGTCGGGGTGGTGGTCGATCTCCTCGGCCACCACGGCCACCCGGTCCACCACCGCGATGGCGTCCGGGAAGCTGGCCAGCTCCACGCTACGGGTGATCCCGGCGGGGTCTCCCGACCAGCCCACCAGCCCGTTCAGCTCGTCTCGCACCGCCTCCGCGGTGAGCACGTCTGCCATGCGCTGACCCTACCGGTGGGTTCGAACCGTCGCCGACCAGCGGCGGCGTGGCGTCCGGCACCGCGACCGGGCCACGGACGCCGACCCGGTCAGACCCGGGTGATCCGGACGACGTCGGCGACGACGTACCCGGTGGCACCGCTCCACCGGCTCACCGCCAGCACCGTACGGTCGCCGACGGTGAGGGTGAAGGTGCCCAGGGACCGCCACGCGCCACCGCCGGTGCGCTGGTCGACGGTGACCGTCTGCGCCCCGGACTTCGCGTACACGACGTGCGGCGTCGCGGAGTTGTAGGCGCTGGACCCCGGGTGCCACACCTCGACGCGGTAGCTGCCCTCGGCAGGAACGGCGGCGGTGAAGGTGGCGGCGTCGCTGACCGCCTGGGGACTGACCGCGCGGTGGTGGCGTTGTCCACCACCGCGCCGAACCCGCCGCCCCCGCCGAGGGCGGTCGCGACGTCCGTACGCAGCTGCGGCAGTCGCGCGTACAGGACGTCGCCGGGGCGGTCCGTGGCGACGAAGTCGCGGTGCCCGAAGATCTGCGTGGCCGCGATCCCGTGGCGGTCGCAGATGTACGCGCAGAGCCGCACCAGCCGGTCGTACAGCGCGGCCGGCGGCGTGGTCGCGTTGTAGTTGCCCTCGTTCTCTGCAGGGCCACGTACACCGCTGGACCGCCGCTCACCTCCCGCGCAGCGGGCGCCCCACCTCGTGCAGGTGCGCCAGCGCCTGCCGGTACGAGTCGACCAGCCCGGTCTCGGCGTAGGGGACTCCCACCTCGGCGCAGTACGCGCGGACGATCGGCCGGGCCCGCCGCAGGTTCGCCCGCGGCATGTTCGGGAAAAGGTGGTGCTCGATCTGGAGGTTGAGCCCGCCGAGCGCGGCGTCGACGAACGGCCCGCCCCGCACGTTCCGTGCCGTCAACACCTGCTTGCGCAGGTAGTCCAGCTCGTCGTCGCCGTCCGGCATCGGCATGCCCTTGTGGTTCGGGGCGAACGAGCAGCCCATGTAGAGCCCCCACAGCCCCTGGTGGATCGCGGCGAAGACCAGCGCCTTGACCGGCGACATGGTCAGCAGCAGGACTCCCGCGTACGCGGCGGTGTGCAGCGTCAGCAGCAGCGCCTCGACGGCGCGGTGGCGCATCGGCGTACGGAAGCCTCCGCCGGGCTCCCGCCCGACGATCGCGCGGATGCTCGCCACGTGCAGGTTGAGGCCCTCCAGCAGCAGCATCGGGAAGAAGAACCACGCCTGCCGGCGGGCCACCCAGCGGGCGACGCCGCGGGTGTCGGCGGCCTGCTCGTACGTCCAGACCAGCGCGCCCGCCCCCACGTCCGGGTCCTCGTCGGCGTGGTTCGGGTTGGCGTGGTGCCGGTTGTGCTTGTCGACCCACCAGCCGTAGCTGAGCCCGATCGCCAGGTTGCCGGTGAGCAGCCCGACGAACTCGCTGGGTCCGCGCCGCCGGAACATCTGCCGGTGGCCGGCGTCGTGCCCGAGGAACGCCACCTGGGTGGTGGCCACGGCCAGCACCACGGCGAGGACCGGCTGCGCCCACGAGTCACCGGTTCCGACGACGGCCACCCAGACCGCGACGTAGACCCCGAGGGTCAGCACGATCCGGGTCAGGTACCGGCCCGGGCGCCGGGTCAGCAGCCCGGCCGCCCGCACGCGCCGGGACAGTTCGGCGTAGTCGCTCCCCCGCCGTGCCGACGGATCCACCGCCGTTGCACGTCCCATGCCCGGCCCCCTCGCCCTCGGTCGGCGTGCCTCGTGCATGCCTGTTACCGAGCCTTCCCCACGCGGTAGCGCTGAGTAATCCCGTACACCCCCGAACCGGCGGTAGGGCCCGCCCTACCTCAGCCCATCCTGCCGACAGCCGTACGCAGGCGGGCCAGATCCCGCCGACGTCGCTCGTACGTGGCCGCCAGCCCGATGAGCGCCAGCCCGCCGAGAGCCAGGAAGATCCACCGGGGCAGCAGGTCCCAGCCTCGGGCCAGCTCGTGCAGTGCGAGCGGGGTGAGCGTCACGGTGCCGAGCACCACCGGCGCCTGCCAGCGGCGGGTGGCCCCGGCGAGCACGGTGGCGAGCGCGGCGACGCCGAGCAGGAGCCTCCGCCACGGCTGCGGGTCGGGCGCC
>NZ_JBFAMU010000564.1:0-2977 GCF_040656655.1 Micromonospora sp. NPDC049799 | reverse complement strand
CCCCGGTCGACGCGGATGTGTCCGGCGCGGCGCATCGCGGTCCCGACGACCGGGGCACGGAACAGCCCGCCGGTGGCCATGATCCGCGGGGAGACGCCCACGGCGCGGCAGGCGGCGGCCAGCACCACCGGGTCGAACGGGCTGATGTGGTTGGCGGCCAGCACCAGGGGACCCCGGCGCAGCGACGCCGGTACCTCCCCGGTGACCTCCAGCCGGGCCACGGCACCGACCAGGGCGCGGGCCAGCAGTTGCGCGGCCCGCCAGATCAGCGGCGGCTGCCATCCGGAGTGTTCGGTGTCCATCAGCGGGACATGCTCGCACGGTTGGGGCGGGTCGCGGGGGACGGGCGGGACTTCTCCTGCCGAGTGGCCCGGGGTGATCAGGGTCATTGGTCCCGGGCCGGTTCGGGACCCCTGCCCCTGCCCATTCCTCTACGACGAGCAGTAGTATTTACTACGTCTTGTAGTATGCACAGCTGGGGGTATCAGGTGGACGCGTTGGACGTCGCCCGCTGGCAGTTCGGTGTCACCACCGTCTACCACTTTCTCTTCGTGCCACTGACCATCGGCCTGTCCGTGCTGGTCGCCATCCTCCAGACCCTGTGGCACCGCACCGGCAACGAGAAGTACCTCAAGCTCACCCGGTTCTACGGCAAGCTCTTCCTGATCAACTTCGCGATGGGTGTGGTCACCGGCATCGTGCAGGAGTTCCAGTTCGGCATGAACTGGAGCGACTACTCCCGCTTCGTCGGCGACATCTTCGGCGCGCCCCTGGCCATCGAGGCCCTCGTCGCGTTCTTCCTCGAATCCACCTTCATCGGCCTGTGGATCTTCGGCTGGGACCGGCTGCCCCCGCGCCTGCACCTGGCCAGCATCTGGGCCGCCGCGATCGGCACGAACCTGTCGGCCTACTTCATCCTCGCCGCGAACTCGTTCATGCAGAACCCGGTCGGCTACCGCATCAACCCCGACACCGGCCGTGCCGAGCTGACCGACTTCGTCGCCGTGCTCACCAACAAGGTCGCCCTCATCACCTTCCCGCACACCATCGCCGGCGCGTTCCTCGTCGCCGGGTCGCTGCTGGTGGCCGTGGCCGTGTGGCACCTGATCCGCAACCGCGACTCCGCCGACACCCCGGCCTACCGGTTCGCCGCGAAGTTCGGCTCGTGGGTGACGCTGATCGCCGCCTTCGCCGTGGTCGTCACCGGCGACATCCAGGGCAAGATCATGACCCAGGTGCAGCCGATGAAGATGGCCGCCGCCGAGGGCCTGTACTCCACCGAGAGCCCCGCGTCGTTCTCCGTGCTCACGGTCGGCAGCCTCGACGGCTCCCGCGAGCTGTTCGCCATCAAGATCCCGTACCTGCTGTCGTACCTGGGCACCGGTGACCCCGAGGGCACCGTCCAGGGCATCAACGACCTCCAGGCGCAGTACGCCAGCCAGTACGGCGCCGGCAGCTACACCCCGATCATCCCGGTCACCTACTGGAGCTTCCGCTTCATGATCGCCTTCGGTCTCGCCGCCGCCGCGATCGCCCTGCTCGTGCTCTGGACCCACCGCAAGGGCCGCACCCCCACCAGCCGGTGGCTGCTGCGCGCCGGCCTGGTCATGCCGGTCCTGCCCCTGCTCGCCAACTCCTTCGGCTGGATCTTCACCGAGATGGGCCGCCAGCCGTGGATCGTCTTCGGCGAGATGCTCACCCGCGACGGTGTCTCCCGCAGCGTCTCGCTGACCGAGGTCCTCACCTCCTTCACCGCGTTCACGCTGATCTACGCGACCCTCGCCGTGGTCGAGTTCAAGCTCCTCGTCCGCTACGCCAAGGCCGGCGTACCCGACGTCACCCCGGCACCCGAACCCGACGACACCGACGACGCCGCCGAGCGCCCGCTCGCCTTCGCCTACTGAGACCGGAGCACACCGTGGAACTGACGACCATCTGGTTTCTCCTCGTCGCCGTCCTCTTCACCGGCTACTTCATCCTCGAGGGCTTCGACTTCGGCGTCGGCATGCTGCTGCCCGTCCTCGGCCGCGACGACCGCGAACGCCGGGTCCTGATCAACACCATCGGCCCGGTCTGGGACGGCAACGAGGTGTGGTTGATCACCGCCGGCGGCGCCATGTTCGCCGCCTTCCCCGAGTGGTACGCCACCCTGTTCTCCGGCTTCTACCTGCCGCTGCTGCTGATCCTGCTCGCGCTGATCGCCCGCGGCGTCGCCTTCGAGTACCGCCACAAGCGCCCCGAGGCGGCCTGGAAGCGCCGCTGGGACGCCGCGATCTTCTGGGGATCGCTGCTGCCGGCGGTCCTGTGGGGCGTGGCCTTCGCCAACATCCTGCGCGGCGTACCCCTGGACGCCGACCACGAGTACGTCGGCGGCCTGCTGAACCTGCTCAACCCGTACGCCCTGCTCGGTGGCGCGACCACCCTGGCCCTGTTCCTCACCCACGGCGCGGTGTTCATCGCGCTCAAGACCGTCGGCGACGTCCGCGAGCGCGCCAGCGCGCTCGCGGTGCGCCTCGGCGTGGCCACCGCCGTCCTCGCGGTGGCGTTCCTGTCCTGGACGCTGACCATCCGCTCCAGCGCGGCCGCCGTCGTGTTCGCCGTCGGCGCGGCGCTGGCGCTGCTCGGTGGTCTCGCCGCAGCTCGCGTACGCCGGGAGGGCTGGGCCTTCACCGGCACAGCCGTGGCCATCGGGCTGGCCGTGGCGACCCTGTTCGCGGCCCTGTTCCCGAACGTCCTGCCCTCGACGCTGGACGCCGCCGGCACGCTGACCGCCACCAACGCCGCCTCCACGCCCTACACCCTGAAGATCATGACCTGGGTGGCGGTGGTGTTCACCCCGATCGTGCTGGCCTACCAGGGCTGGACGTACTGGGTGTTCCGCAAGCGCATCGGCGCCGCGGGGATCACCGACACGCTCGCCCTCGGCCTGCTCGTGGAGGGGCAGGGGCTGGGCGTTCCGCTGGTGGCGGTGCCGTAC
>NZ_JBFAMU010000563.1:0-2982 GCF_040656655.1 Micromonospora sp. NPDC049799 | reverse complement strand
GGGCGGGGGGTGGGGGTGGGTGGGTTAGCGGTTGTCGAGGAGGGGTTGGGTGGGGTTCCAGGGGGGGCCGCCGGTCGCGTCCTTGCGGCGTCTCGCGATCGCGGACAGGGCCTCCAGCACCACCCGGTTGCCGAGGTACGCGGTGATGTCGGCGTGGTCGTACGGCGGGGCGACCTCGACGACGTCCACACCGACCACGGGCAGCTCGTAGCAGACGCGCCGGACGGCGTCGAGCAGTTGCCGGGAGGTGAGTCCGCCCGGTTCGGGGGTGCCGGTGCCGGGGGCCATGCCGGGGTCGACCACGTCGACGTCGACGGAGAGGAAGACGCCCTCGCACTCGTCGGTGGCGATCCCGAACGCCTCGGTCAGACAGGTGTCGAGTCCACGGGAGACCAACTCGGTCATCTCGTACGAGCGCATCCGCTGCTGCGCCATCCACTGCAACGTGTCCGGGCCGGGCCAGTAGCCGCGCAGGCCGATCTGGAGGAAACGGTCGCCGCGGACCGCACCGGACTCGATGAGCCGCCGCATCGGCTGGCCGTGCCCGTGCAGGGACCCGAACTCGACGTCCCCGGTGTCGGCGTGCGCGTCGAAGTGCACCAGCGACACCCGGCCGAGCCCGTGGTGGCGGGCCACCCCGGTGGCGTCGGGCAGGGCGATGGAGTGGTCACCGCCGAGGACGACCGGGATCGCCCCGGCGGACGCCACCGCGAAGACCGCGGATTCCAGGGCGGACAGCGATCGCTCGATGTCGCCGGAGAACATCTCGACGTCGCCGGCGTCGTACACGCAGAGGTCCTGCAACGCGTCGACGCGCAGCGCGAGGGACGGTCGGGAGCCGTCGTGCGGCAGGTAGCAGGCCTGGCGGATGGCCGACGGGCCGAACCGGGTGCCGGGGCGGTGGGAGGTGCCACCGTCGAAGGGCGCCCCGATGACGACGACGTCGGCGTCGGCGTACGTCACCGGCTCGCCGAGAGTGCACGGCGGCACCCCGAGGAAGGTCACGTCCGGACCGAACATCGGACCGTAGCGCGTCGTCACCGCTCCTCCATTCCCCACGGCGAACCGTAGCTGTTCAGCAGGTCGAGGAAGGGTACCGGCGGCAGCGCCTCCGGGCCCAGCACGCCGGCGCCGGACCAGGCGCCGGTGGCGAGCAGTTCCAGGGCGACGACGGGGTTGACGGCGGTCTGCCAGACCACGGCCTGGTGCCCGTACTCGCGCATGGACCACTCGTTGTCGACCACGTGGTAGAGGTACACCTCGCGTGGGCTCCCGTCGACGCCCACCCCGCGGACCCAGGTGCCCGCACAGGTCTTGCCGCGCATCCGGTCGCCGAGCGTGGCCGGGTCGGGGAGGCAGGCGGCGACCACGTCGCGGGGCGACACCGGGACGCCGCCCACCCGGACCGGGGCGGTCGAGTCGAGGCCGAGCTTGTGCAGCGTCTTCAGCACCTCGATGAACTCGTTGCCGAGGCCGTACTTGAAGGTGACCCGCTTCGCCTTCACCCAACGCGGGATCAGCAGCACCTCCTCGTGCTCCACGTTCACGCACTCGACCGGCCCGATGCCCTCGGGGAAGTGGAACACCTCCGGCTCGGAGAAGGGCGGCGTGGTGAACCAGCCCCGCCCGGCCTCCCACACGACCGGCGGGTTGAGGCACTCCTCGATGGTGGTCCAGATGGAGAACGACGGCGCGAAGTCGTACCCGTCGACGGTGAGGTTGGCGCCGTCGCGGACCCCGATCTCGTCGATCTCGGAGAACAGTTCGTCGGCGGCGTACCGGGCGAAGACGTCGGACAGGCCCGGCTCGACACCGATGCCGCACAGCGCCAGCCGGCCGGCGTCGGCCCACTGGTCGGCGACGGCGAACTGGTCGTCGCCCAGCTTCACGCCGGTCTCGGCGTGCGGCCGGTCGGGGTGCGGGTGGGACAGCGACATCGCCATGTCCAGGTAGTCCGCGCCGGCCGCGTACGCACCGTCGAAGATCGGCATGACGAAGCGCGGGTCGACGGCGTTGAGGACGTGGGTGATGCGGTGCGCGCGGCACAGGTCGGCGACCGCGTCCGCCGACGAAGCGTCGACCTGCGCCGCGACGAAACGGGAGTCGTGGTCGGCGATGGCGCGCGACGCGCGGCCGAGGTCGTGGTCGGCGACGACCATGGTCTCGAAGAAGGAACGGCGGGCGGCGATGGCGACAGCGGCGGAGCCGACGCCGCCGGCGCCGACGAGCAGGATGCGCATCAGGAATCAAACCCCAAACCAAGACGGTCGAGCGTACGGAGCCACAGGTTCCGCCGGCCGTCCCGCGCGTCGGCGCGGGCCAGCGACCAGCGGGTGAGATGGATGCCGGCGGCCCGGACGGGCTCCGGCGGGAACGGCAACGGCTTGCGGCACACCAGGTCCAGCCGGGTCAGCGGGGTGTCCCCGCCACCGAGCAGGTCGAGCATCACCCGGGCGCCGAACCGGGTCGCGCCGACACCGAGGCCGGTGTAGCCGGCCGCGTACGCGAGCCGACCGTCGTACGCGGTGCCGAAGAACGGGCAGAACCGGGTGCAGGTGTCGATGACGCCACCCCACCGGTGGCTGAAACGCAGGCCGTCGAGCTGCGGAAACGTGGTGAAGAAGTGGTCGGCGAGGGCGGTGAAGGTGGCGTCCCGCTGTTCGAGCGACGGCGCGACCCGGTTGCCGTAGTGGTAGACCGCGTCGTAGCCGCCGAAGAGGATCCGCCCGTCGCCGGTCACGCGGTAGTAGTGGAACTGGTTGCCGGTGTCCGCGAGCCCCTGCCGGTTCGCCCAGCCGATCGAGGCGCGCTGCGCGCCGGTCAGCGGTTCGGTCATCAGCGCGTAGTCGTACACCGGCACCAGCCAGGCCCGCAGCCGCCGCAGCAGCGGCGGGAAGGCGTTGGTGGCGAGCACGACCTGCCGGGCGCGCACCGAGCCGGGGATCGCGTCGGGCCCGCCGGCGGTCTCCGCCCGCAGCGCCG
>NZ_JBFAMU010000562.1:0-2982 GCF_040656655.1 Micromonospora sp. NPDC049799 | reverse complement strand
CGATCGGCCCGTAGGTGGAGCCCCAGCCCAGGACGAGGACCCGGGCGTCACCGTCGGGGTCCTCGACCTCCACCTCCGGCACCGGGATGCTGTCGATGCGGGCCGCGCGGGTGCGGACCATGAAGTCGTGGTTGGCAGGGTCGTAGGAGATGTCGCCGGTCTTGTCGGCCTTCTCCAGCCCGCCGATGCGGTGCTCCAGGCCGGGGGTGCCCGGGATGGCCCACGGCCGGGCCAGGGTTTGCGGGTCCCGCAGGTACGGCAGGAAGGTGGTGCCGTCCTCACCGTTGGGCGTGGACGCGAACTCCACCCGCAGGTCGGGCAGGGACTCGACATCCGGTAGCAGCCACGGCTCGGAGCCGTTGGCGACGTAGTTGTCCGACAGCAGGATCACCGGCGTGCGGTAGGTCACCGCGATCCGCGCCGCCTCCAACGCCGCGTCGAAGCAGTCCGCCGGGGACTTCGGCGCGATCACCGCCACCGGCGCCTCACCGTGCCGACCGAACAGGGCCATGTTCAGATCAGCCTGCTCGGTCTTGGTCGGCATGCCCGTGGACGGGCCGGCCCGCTGCACGTCCACGATCACCAGCGGCAACTCCAACGCCACCGCCAGGGAGATCGTCTCGCTCTTCAACGCCACACCCGGACCGCTGGTCGTGGTCACACCCAACGCCCCACCGTAGGAGGCGCCCAAAGCCGCACCGACCGCGGCGATCTCGTCCTCGGCCTGCATGGTCAGCACGTTGAGCCGCTTGTGCTTGGACAACTCGTGCAGGATGTCCGACGCCGGCGTGATCGGATACGCCCCCAAAAAGACCGGCAGCCCGGACCGGACACCGGCGGCCACCAAACCCAGCGACAGGGCGGCGTTACCGGTGATGTTGCGGTAAGTACCCGCCGGCATCCTCGCCGGCTTCACCTCGTACCGGACCGCGAAGTCCTCGGTGGTCTCCCCGAAGTTCCAACCGGCCCGGAACGCCGCCACGTTCGCCGCCACCAACTCCGGACGCTTGACGAACTTGCGCTCCAAAAACCGCAGCGTCGACTCGTACGGCCGGGAGTACATCCACGACAGCAGACCCAACGCGAACATGTTCTTCGCCCGCTCGGCGTCCTTCTTCGACACCGCCAACTCCGCCAGAGCACCCACCGTCATCGACGTCAGCGCGACCGGGTGCACCGCATACCCGGCGAGGGAATCGTCATCCAGAGGGCTGACCTGGTAGCCCACCTTCGCCAGGTTCCGCTTCGTGAACTCGTCAGTGTTCACGATGATGTCCGCACCACGCGGCAGGTCTGCCAGGTTGGCCTTCAACGCCGCCGGGTTCATCGCCACCAGGACGTTCGGTGCGTCCCCCGGGGTGAGGATGTCGTAGTCGGCGAAGTGCACCTGGAAGCTCGACACCCCCGGCAGGGTCCCGGCGGGGGCGCGGATCTCCGCCGGGAAGTTCGGCAACGTGGAGATGTCATTACCCAACTGGGCCGTCTCCGACGTGAAACGGTCACCGGTCAGCTGCATGCCATCACCGGAATCACCGGCGAACCGGATGACGACCCGGTCGAGTTGACGGATCTGCTTGGTCACGCCTGCACCTCGCTTCGCCCGGTGCGATCGCACGGGCGGCCGAATCCGATGGTGACCTCGCCTTGCCCGGCCACGTGACCTCCTTGACGCACCCTGTAACCGCACCGCCCGTGGCTGTCCGGCCCGCTGTCGTTACTCACTTCAGAGCCTACGTCGGATCTACCGGTCAACCTGCCGGGAGGTCCGCCCGCTGGGATCGCTATCAGCCGGCTTTCATCCGCTTCTGCGGCGTTTTGCCCGGGGCGCCGTAATCCAGATCACGACCACCGCTGCCGGCCCTCGCACCGGCGTCAAGAAGGGCCCCCCGTACCACGCCAGGTGTTAACGGGGGGCCCTTCCTTGCACCTCAGTCGGTGGGGGCGTTCATCCGTCGGCGCAGCGAGGTCGTCGCGAGCGCGAGGGCCAGCACCACCAGCACCGTCGAGATCCCGATGAGGATGACCGCGGTGCGCTGGACCGACGACATCCCGCCGCCGGCACCGGCCCCGGCGCCGGCCGCCAGCACCCCCGTGGACCCGGTCGGCGCGGGCTCGGACGCCGCCGGGGTCGCCAGTGCCGCCGCCGCGGTTATCCGGAAGCTCATCTGCACCTGCCGGGCCCGGCCGCTGAGCGGGTCGAGCTTTCCGACCACCGCCCCGGCCAGTGGCGCGTTGCGCTGCGCCTCCGGTGTCGCGGTCACCAGCAGCCGCACCTCGGCGGTACGCCCCGCCGGCACCGAGCCGAGGTCGCAGCGCGTACGGGTCGGGTCGACCGGGACGCACCCGGACGGGGGCGCCGGCACGGTCACCCCGGCCGGCAGGACGACCTCCACCACACCGGCGGCGTCCACCGCGCCGGTGTTGCCCAGGAGGACGGCCAGACTGCTGGCCGCGCCGCTGATGTCGAAGGCGACCTCGTTGGCTTGTAGCTTGATCCCGGGAACCGGCGGGCCGGGCGGGAAGAGGACGGCGAAGCCCTCGTTGTCGCTCACCGTGCCGCCGCCGCCGAGCGCGCTCGCGGTGACCTGCACCGAGCCGCTCAGGGGCATCTGCCGCCAGGCCTGACCGCTGACCCGGACCCGCAGGGTGGTGCTGAAGCGCGCGCCCGGCTCGCTCGTCCACGCGCCGCAGCGGTGCTCCCCGCCGCCGGTCGCGGCGCAGCCCGTCGTGCCAGCGTCGGTCACGCCGGCGGGCAGCGTGTAGGCGAGGCGGATCTCCTCGGCGACGCGGCCCGTGTTGGTGACCGTGACCCGCAGGCTGGTCACCGTCGACCGCGCGTTCCAGTACGCGGACGAGAGCGCCACGTCGCCCGTGGTGACCTGGACGCTGACCGGGCTGGTCACCGGGCCGCCCGGAGCCGGCGCGGCCGGCGGGGGCGGGGGCGGAGGGGCCGGAGGAGCCGGTGGCGGTGCCGCGGTCGTC
>NZ_JBFAMU010000561.1:0-2987 GCF_040656655.1 Micromonospora sp. NPDC049799 | reverse complement strand
GCGGTCGATGTGCGGGTTCAACTACCGTCGGGTGCCCGCGGTCACGATGATGCGGCAGCTGGTCGCCGACGGTCGGCTCGGGGTGATCCGGCACGTCCGGGCGACCTACCTGCAGGACTGGATCGTGGATCCGCAGTTCCCCCTGGTCTGGCGCCTGCAGCGGGACAAGGCGGGCTCCGGTGCGCTCGGCGACATCGGGGCGCACATCATCGACCTGACCCAGTTCGTCACGGGCCAGCGGATCAGCGGGGTCAGCGCCCTCACCGAGACCTTCGTCAAGGAACGGCCGCTGCCCGCCGGATCGAGCGGACTGGCCGCCACGGTGGACGGTGCCGGGCCGGTGGACGGTCACGGTTCCGTCGACGGCCACGGTGCCGTGGACGGACACCGGCCGGCCACCGGGCTGGTCACCGTCGACGACGCCGCGGTCTTCGTGGCCCGGCTCGACGGCGGCGCCCTGGCGACGTACGAGGCGAGCCGGTTCGCGACGGGCCGCAAGAACGCCCTCCGCGTGGAGATCAACGGGTCGCTCGGCTCGGTGGTCTTCGACCTGGAGCGCCTCAACGAGCTGGAGTTCCACGACGCGACGCGCCCCACCGCCGAGCAGGGCTTCACCCGGATCCTGGTGACCGAGGGCGAGCACCCGTACATGTCGGCCTGGTGGCCGCCGGGCCACATCATCGGGTACGAGCACTCCTTCACCCACGAGATGCGGGACTTCATCGAAGCGGTCGCCACCGGTGCCGACCCGACTCCCTCATTCGCCGACGCGTTGCAGGTCCAGCTCGTGCTGGACGCGGTGACCCGCTCGGCGGACCTCGGTTCCTCGTGGACCGAGGTGGAGCCGGCGCTGGCCACGGTCGCCGCCTGAGTCACCCCCCGACGCCGACCGGCGAGGGACCGGCCGCGGTTGCGCCCCGCGGCCGGGACGAGGTCGGCGCCGGACGGGACGTGCCAGCCGGGCCTACGGCACGGATGGTACGAGCAGGACGGTCTCCGGTGCGGCCGGACCGGGATTCCCCGGCCGCACCGGAGGACCGCCACATCCGGCGACCCGCCAGGGCCGCCACCACCCCCACCACCCCCACCACCCCCACCACCACCACCACCGTCCCGCGCGCCGCAGGGCCGCCGCGACCCCGGCTATCCGGAGGACATCGTGCCCCGACCAGCCTCTACCGCCGCCCACGCCGACCGACCTCACCGCCACACGGCGGACCGCGTTTCCTGATGACGTCCGGTCGGGCGCACGCCGCCGTCCCGACCGGCCGGATGCGGGGGAGGCAGGGTCGAGACGCCGACCGCCCCTGCCTGCCAGCCCCGTCCGTCCGCACCCGCACCGGGCACCGGTCCGGCGTCGTCGCCGCCGACTTCGACGCCGGCTCGGACCGCTTCTCCCGGGGTTGGACGGCGGACGGGGCCCATCCGCTCAGATGAGTAGTTTTCGGATCAGACTTCTGATATCTATGTAAATCAATGCAAGGCCGGTTCCTCGCGACCGGAGAGGAGCACCATGCGTACGGGTGTCTGGCTGGTGGGGGCGCGCGGTTCCGTCGCGACCACCAGCATCGTCGGGGCGCTCGCCCTACGGTCCGGCCTCACCGGCCCGACCGGCTGCGTCACCGAGCTGCCCGAGCTGCGCGGTCCTGCCCTGCCGGCCTTCTCCGACCTGGTCCTCGGCGGACACGACGTGGTCGCCACACCGCTCGCCAAGCGCGCCGAGTCGCTCGCCGCCGCCGGCGTGGTGCCGGCTCGGCTGGTCGACGCCCTGGGCGCCGAGTTGGCGGATGTCGAGCGGGAGCTACGTCCCGCACCCACCGTCGGCACTCAGGCCGAGCGGGCCGCCGCGACCGTCGAGGACCTGACCGCGTTCCGGGAGCGGCACGGTCTCGCGCGGGTGGTGGTGGTCAACGTCTCGGCCACCGAGCCGGCCGCCGGCCCGCACCCGGCCCACACGGACCCGGCCGCGCTGCGGGCAGCGCTCGCCGGTGCGGACGAGGTGCTGCCCACCAGCTCGCTCTACGCGTACGCGGCGGTCGAGGCCGGCTGCCCGTACGTCGACTTCACCCCGTCCACCGGGCTGCGCCTGCCCGCCCTGCGGGCGCTCGCCGACGAGCGGGGCCTGCCGTACGCCGGGCACGACGGCAAGACCGGCGAGACCCTGGTCAAGTCGGTGCTGGCCCCGATGTTCGCGATGCGGCACCTCGCGGTGCGCTCGTGGTCGGGGACCAACCTGCTAGGCGGCGGCGACGGCGCCACCCTCGCCGACCCGGCCGCCAACGCGGCCAAGGTGGCCAGCAAGCAGCGGGTGCTCGAGGAGATCCTCGGGTACGTCCCGCAGGGCGGCACCCGCATCGACTACGTCGAGGAACTGGGCGACTTCAAGACCGCCTGGGACCTGATCACCTTCGCCGGCTTCCTCGGCACCGGGATGCGGATGGAGTTCACCTGGCACGGCTGCGACTCGGCCCTGGCCGCGCCGCTGGTGCTGGACCTGGCCCGGCTCACCGCCGCCGCGCACGCCGCCGGCGACACCGGCCCGCTGGAGGACCTGGCGTTCTTCTTCAAGGACCCGCTGGGCGCGCCCACGCACTCGCTCGGCGACCAGTGGAACCGGCTGTGCGCGTACACCCGTCGTCTGCACGAGGGGGTTTCCGGTGCCGACCCTCGCTGATCTCGCCGAGCTGGTGCGCGCCCCGGCGGCGCTCTCGGTCCCCGGCGACGTCGTCGCCGGCGCCGCGGCGGCCCGGTCGCTGGACCGGCGGACGCCGGGACTGGCCGCCGCCTCGGTGCTGCTCTACTGGGCCGGCATGGCCGGCAACGACTGGGCCGACCGGCGGCTGGACGCCGTCGAGCGCCCGGAGCGGCCGATCCCCAGTGGCCGGGTCGCCCCGGAGGTCGCGCTGGGCCTGGCGGTCGGGCTGTCGTCCAGCAGCGACCCGAGCCGGTAGATGTCCTCCCGGTCGAACGGCGTGATGAACGTGGAG
>NZ_JBFAMU010000560.1:0-2993 GCF_040656655.1 Micromonospora sp. NPDC049799 | reverse complement strand
CTCCACCCGCCCGTCGCGCGCCGTCGCGGACCAGCCGGCGGCGTCCGTCGGCCCCGGCACCCGCACCACGGCCGCCGGGTCGAACAGCCCCGCCAGGTCCTTCGCGACGTACGTGGGCCGACGCTCCGGCGGCGCGGCGAGCAGCTCGGCGACGTCGCTGACCCCGGTGAGGACGAACAGGCTGTCCAGCCCGGCGCGCCCAGCGCCCTCGATGTCGGTGTCCAGGCGGTCGCCCACGACCAGCGTCCGGCCCGCACCGGCCCGCCGGGCCGCCGTCGCGAACAGCTCCGGCTCCGGCTTGCCGACGACCACGTCGGGGTCCCGCCCCAGGGCGGTCCGCAGCGCGGCGACCAGGGAACCGTTGCCGGGCAGCGGACCACGACCGCTGGGCAGCGTCCGGTCGGTGTTGGTGGCGATCCAGGTGGCCCCACCGCGTACGGCCACCGACGCCTCGGCCAGGTCGACCCAGCCGACCTGCGGCCCGTACCCCTGCACGACCGCGACCGGCGCCTCGTCGGCCTTGGAGACCGGGGCGAGGCCGACGGCACGGATCTCGGCCCGCAGCGCCTCCGCACCGACCACGAGCACCGCTGAGCCGGCGGGCAGTCGGTCGGCGAGCAGCTCGGCCGCGGCCGCCGCGGAGGTCAGCACCTCTTCCGGTCGAGCCGGCACGCCCATGCCGGTGAGCAGGTCGGCGACCTCGCTGGAACGGCGCGAGGCGTTGTTCGTCGCGTACGCCACCGCCCGCCCGTCGGCGTGCAGCCGTCCGACCGCCTCGACCGCGCCGGGGATCGGCCGGTCGATCAGGTAGATCACTCCGTCCAGGTCGAAGACGACCAGGGCGTACCCGTCGACCAGCCGCTCCCCAGCGTCGCTCGTCATCGCTGCCCGGCGTCCGTCCCGGGAGCTTCCGTCGCCGCGTCCTCCGCCAGCTCCCGCGCCTGCGCGTCGGTCAGCTCGTCGTCGGCCAGGTCGTCGGCGATCCCGTGGACGTCGGCGTCGGTCGACGCGTCCCCGGTCCGGTGCGACGCAGCCTCGTCGCCCTCGTCCCGGTCCTCGTCGTCCTCGTCCTCGTCCTCGTCCTCGTCCTCGTCCTCGTCGAAGTCTTCGTCGTCCTCGTCCTCGAGGTCTTCGTCATCTTCGTCGTCTTCGTCCGAGTCGTCGTCGCCGGTGAGGTCGGCGTCGGAGTGGGTCGGCACGGCGCCCGGCGTACCGGGACCCGCAGCGATCTCCTCCGCCTCGTCCTCCTCGTCGCCCTCGATGACCACGCCGTCGAGCTCCAGCAGCCGCTCGGCGGCGTCGGTCTCGCCCTCCGTGTCCACGTCGGAGGCCCGGGAGAACCACTCGCGGGCCTCGTCGCGCCGGCCCACCGCGAGCAGCGCGTCGGCGTACGCGTACCGCAACCGAGCCGTCCACGGCTCGGCGACGTCGGCGGTCAGGTCACGGACCTGGAGCATCGCCACCGCGGCGTCCTTCTGGCCGAGGTCGCCACGCGCACCGGCGGCCACGATCAGCAGCTCGATCGCGACGGCTGGGTCCAGCTTGTCGCGGTCCGCGCCCCGGAACAGGTCGATCGCCCGCTCCGGGCGGCCCAGTGCCCGCTCGCAGTCCGCGAGGACGGCCAGGTGGCTCTGGAGCCCGCTCATCCGGTGGTACGTGCGCAGCTCGGCGATCGCCGTCTGCCACTCCCCCGCGTGGTACGCGGCCAGCCCGACGGCCTCCCGCACAGCGGCGATCCGGGACGCGAGCCGGCGGGCGGCCAGCGCGTGCGCCAGCGCCTCGGTCGGGTCCTCGTCGATCAGCTGACCCGTGGCGACCAGGTGCCGCGCGACCGTGTCGGCGACCGGCTTGGCCAGCGAGAGCAGCTCGGCACGGACGTCCTTGTCCAGGTCCGTCGGGGAGATGTCGTCGGAGAGCACCGGGGCCGAGGTGCCCTCGACGCCGGCCTCGGGCCGCTCGTCCCGACGATCCCCGCCGCGGTAACCACCCTCACGGCGGTCCCCACCGCGGAAGCCGCCCTCACGGCGGTCGCCGCCACGGAAGCCGCCCTCGCGGTCACCACCGCGGAAGCCACCCGGACGGTCGCCGCCCTCACGGCGGTCGCCGCCACGGAAGCCACCCTCGCGGTCACCACCGCGGAAGCCACCCGGACGGTCGCCGCCCTCACGACGGTCACCACCACGGAAACCACCCTCACGACGGTCACCGCCACGGGAGCCACCCTCGCGGTCACCACCGCGGAAGCCACCCGGACGGTCGCCGCCCTCACGGCGATCACCGCCACGGAAACCGCCCTCACGGCGGTCGCCGCCACGGGAGCCACCCTCGCGGTCACCACCGCGGAAGCCACCCGGACGGTCGCCGCCCTCACGGCGGTCACCGCCACGGAAACCGCCCTCGCGCGGAGCGCCGGAACGGTAGCCGCCCTCACGGCGCTCACCGCCGCCGAAGCCACCCTCACGACGGTCACCGCCACGGAAGCCGCCCTCGCGGTCACCACCGCGGAAGCCACCCGGACGGTCGCCGCCCTCACGACGGTCGCCGCCACGGAAACCGCCCTCACGACGGTCGCCGCCACGGAAGCCGCCCTCGCGGTCACCACCGCGGAAGCCACCCGGACGGTCGCCGCCCTCACGGCGATCACCGCCACGGAAGCCACCCTCGCGCGGAGCGCCGGAACGGGAGCCGCCCTCACGGCGCTCACCGCCGCCGAAGCCACCCTCACGGCGCTCACCGCCACGGAAACCGCCTTCGCGACGCTCACCGCCGCCGAAACCGCCACGGTCGCCGCCCTCACGGCGGTCGCCGCCACGGAAGCCACCCTCGCGCGGAGGACCGGAACGGTAGCCGCCCTCACGGCGATCGCCGCCACGGAAACCGCCTTCGCGGTCACCACCACGGAAGCCACCCGGACGGTCGCCGCCCTCACGGCGGTCGCCGCCACGGAAGCCACCCTCGCGGTCACCACCGCGGAAGCCACCCGGACGGTCGCC
>NZ_JBFAMU010000559.1:0-3002 GCF_040656655.1 Micromonospora sp. NPDC049799 | reverse complement strand
GTGAGCGGCGGACCGCGCCGGCACGTGGCGGCGCGACCGGCGTGGCGTTGCCGGGTCTGTGCGGCGCCCTGGCCGTGCCAGCCGGCGAAGCTGGCGCTGCGCACGGAGTACGCCGACGACCCGGTGGGGCTGTCCGTGTACCTGTGCGCCGTGCTGCACGAGGCGGCCGGCGACTGGCTGCGGCTGCGGGCGACCCCCCTTGACCCGGCGGAGCTGTTCCACCGCTTCGTCGGGTGGGCCCGCTCCCCGCCGCGGTGACGGCACGGCCGGTGGCGGTGAATCAGCGCACGGCGCGCCGACGCGCGAGATGGACGGTGATGTCGGCGGCAAGCTCGACCGTCTCCGGCAGGACCCGCTCGATACGGCTGAACACCTGCTCACGCTCCGGGGGCGACAGCTCCAGGTACGCCGAGACGGTCGAGAGATGGCCGACGAAGTGCGAGGCGCTCATCGTCAGGCGCCGCTCGATCACGGACTGCCGGACATCGGCGAAACACCGCGACCGTCGGAGCTCCGTGCCCGGCCACTGCAGTTCATGGTCCGGAGGTGTCCCGTCGGGTGACGGGACCTCGTCGCTTCGGAGGTAGGGGGCCCGAGCCACGCGGACGGCCTCCTGCACCGCCGGGTCGGCGAGCCGGAGCGGTCCACCGAACGAGGCGAACACGCCACCCGGTTGCAGCAGGGCGGCCATCCGCGACCAGCGGTCCTCCGGGCTCGTCCAGTGCAGCGCCGCCGCCGCGTAGACCAGCTCGTAGGTCCCGCCCGGCCGCAGATCCTCGAACGCGGCTCGAACGGTGTCGACGTTCGCCGGCACGTGCCTGCGCAGCTCGGTGAGCATGGCCTGGTCCGGATCGGTGGCGGTGACCGCGACTCCCCGTTCCGCGAAGAGACGGGTCGCCTTGCCGGTGCCCGCACCGATCTCGAGGGCGCATCGAACCGGCTGACCCGCGTAGCCCATCACCAGGTCGAACAGCTCCGCGGGATACCCGGGCCGGAACCGTTCGTAGGCTTCCGCCACCACTCCGAAGCTCAACCCCCGACCGGACACCGAGGCATCCTGGCACGAGACGCGCCGTCACTGCTCGGCGTTTCCTGCCACGAGTCGATGGGCCTCCCGGATCGGTGATCCAGGAGGCCCATCCGCAGGCAGGGGTGGCCCGACCGTCAGCCGACGGCGGCCATGATCTCGTCGCTGACGTCGAAGTTCGCGTAGACGTTCTGCACGT
Source organism: Micromonospora sp. NPDC049799 (assembly GCF_040656655.1). Classification (NCBI taxonomy): domain Bacteria; kingdom Bacillati; phylum Actinomycetota; class Actinomycetes; order Micromonosporales; family Micromonosporaceae; genus Micromonospora; species Micromonospora sp. NPDC049799. The sequence goes on along the minus strand of NZ_JBFAMU010000559.1, from coordinate 1,776 downwards.
CGTCGCAGTCCTCCAGGACGTCGATCAGCTTGAAGATCTTCCGGGCGCCCTCCTCGTCCAGCGGGACGTTGACGCTCGGGATCAGTGACGACTCGGCCGACTCGTACTCGATGCCGGCGTCCTGCAGCGCGGTGCGCACCGGGATCAGGTCGGTCGGCTCGGAGACCACCTCGAACGCCTCACCGAGGTCGTTGACCTCTTCGGCGCCCGCGTCCAGGACGGCCATCATGACGTCGTCCTCGCTGGTCCCGGTCTTGGGGACGATCACCACGCCCTTGCGGGAGAACATGTACGACACCGAGCCGGCGTCGGCGAGCGAGCCGCCGTTGCGGGTCAGCGCCGTCCGCACCTCGGTGGCGGCGCGGTTGCGGTTGTCGGTCAGACACTCGATCAGCATCGCCACGCCGTTGGGGCCGTAGCCCTCGTACATGATCGTCTGCCAGTCGGCGCCGCCGGCCTCCAGGCCGGAGCCCCGCTTGACCGCGCGGTCGATGTTGTCGTTCGGGACCGAGTTCTTCTTGGCCTTCTGGATGGCGTCGTAGAGCGTCGGGTTGCCGGCCGGGTCACCGCCGCCGGTCCGCGCGGCGACCTCGACGTTCTTGATCAGCTTGGCGAACATCTTGCCGCGCTTGGCGTCGATGACCGCCTTCTTGTGCTTGGTCGTCGCCCACTTTGAGTGGCCGGACATCTGTTACCTCCGTTGCTACCCGCCGTCTGCATCGACCGCACCGCGCACGCCCCGCTCCCGCCGGCGCACGCGGTGGTGCCGGTCAGCTCTGGTGGAAGCCGTGGCGGGCAGATGGCCCTGCCGAATCTCGGCAATCCTACCGGCGACCAGCGGGCGACTGTCACGCACCGCACGCCGGCAACCCGCCCCGCCCGCCCCGGAAGGGGACAGACGGGACGAAAGGCCGGTCATGAGTCGTACGCGGTCACGTCGCTCACCGCGCGGCATCCGGTCCCGAGGCCCCGACGAGCGGCCCGCCGGAGATCCGCTCCCGGGACCGGTCGACGATCTCGGTCAGCATCCGGTCGAGCCCCGCCTCCCGCTCGGCCGCCGGTGCGATCCGGCCCGGCGCGGTCGGGTCGCCCGGGTCCGCACCGGAGAAGTCGAAGTCGGTGAAGACGGTCAGGGCCACCTGCGTCGGTACGACGGTCGCCTTCACCTCGGCCAGGATCTGCCGCAGGTGTTCGCCCGCCCGTGTGCCGCCCTGCACCCCGTACGTCAGCACGCCGGCCGCCTTGTCGTTCCACTCGGCGTACAGGTAGTCGACGCCGTTCTTCAGAGCCGCCGGCACGGAGTGGTTGTACTCGGGAGTGACGAACACGAACGCGTCGAACCCGGCGACGGTGTCGCTCCACCGGAGGGTGTGCGCGTTGCGGTAGTCGCCGAACATCGCCGGCACCGGCTCGTCGAGCAGCGGCAGGCCCTGCTCGGCGAGGTCGACCACCGCGACGGTCGCCGCCCCCCGGCGTACGGCGTCGTGCTCCTGCGCCACCCTCGCGGCCCACCGGGCCACCTCGCCGCCCCGGCGGCCGGGACGGGTGCTTCCCACGATCAGGCCGATCCGGACCGGCCCTGCAGTCTGTGCGTTGTCCATGCCGCCGATCGTGCCGACGCGTCCGGCCCGGCGGGAGGCCGCCGCGAGACTGGCCCCACGGGGGCCACCCACACACCGGCTCGCCACGGCAGACTGGAGCGGTGATGGACGGGGAGTTGGGTGCGTTCCTCCGCAGCCGCCGCGAAGCCCTCAACCCGGCCCGCGCCGGTCTGCC
>NZ_JBFAMU010000558.1:0-3022 GCF_040656655.1 Micromonospora sp. NPDC049799 | reverse complement strand
GTCGGCGTCCGCCTGGACACCGACGGAGGCGGAGACGGTACGGCGGCACTGCGCCTCCGGGGTGCGCAGCTGGGGTCCCGCTCCGGCGGTGCGGGTACGCAGGTCGGGGCGGGACAGCCAGCCGACCGCCCGCAGGATCGTCACCGCGAGCGACGGTCGCTCGCCCCGGATGCCCTGCACCTCGGGCAGCCCCGGAGCGAGCACCGCGAGGCCGGGCAGGACCGACATCGAGCGGACCGGGGCGACCCCGGCGTCGGCCTCGTAGCCGCGCTCGGTGGGCAGCGGACCGAGCGGGTCCTTCAGTGGCCGTTCCAGGGTGCTGAAGTGGGTGTCGGCACGCCAGGTGCGGGCGGGGACGTCGGTCGGGAAGTGCGCCTGGATCCGGTGGTCGTCGGCGGCGTTGTCGAACTCGACGTGCCAGTCCAGTTCGGGTACGTCGGCCCAGAGCGTCGCGGTGATCGTCAGGGGCAGCACGACCCGCTCGGCGGAGCGGGCGGTGCGGTCGGCGGTCAGCCCGGCGGGCACGTCCAGGTCGGCGCGGACGACGAGGCGGGAGGCGACGTCGCTGTCGTACACGCGGGCGTCGCGGAGCACCGGCACGACGGTCTCGTCGCTGATCGGCGGGTCGTAGGTGTACGTGTCGCCCGCGTCGCCGCCGTCCACCAGCCGGCCGAGGCCGGTGAGCGTACGCCCGGAGGCGGTGTCGACGAGGGTGAACGAGGCGTCGTCGGCGACGGTCAGCGTCCAGTCGCCCCGGGTGACGCGCCGACCGGGCACCCCGGACGCCACGGCGGGCGGTTCACCCGGTGCGACGGTCGCGGTCCAGCCGGTCCAGCCCGAGGGCGGCACGTCGGTGGCGACGGCGGTGAGCCGGTGCCGCAGCGTCTCCTTCGTGTCCGGGAGGATGTCCAGGTCGGCGCAGAACAGCGGCGTCGGTTCCACCTCGCGGACCTCGTACGGGACCGGAGCGCCGGTGGCGTCGCGCAGGCCGGTGACGGTGTGCCCGGGTGCGGTGTACACGTCCACGGTGACCGGGCCGGTGGTGGGAGCGGCATGCGGGTTGAGCACCACGACGGCGGCGGCGTCGGTGACCGGGTCGCCGGCGAGCCGGGTGTCCAGTCCGAGGTCGAGCAGTGCCCGTTCGACGAGGTGCTCGCCGACCTGCGTGGCCCTGGCGAAGCGGACCTCGTTCTCGCGGTGCACCTCGTCGACGGAGCAGCCGCAGATGGAGTCGTGCGGCGCGTTCTCCAGCAGCAGGTTCCAGGCGTGCCGGAGCAGCCCCACCGACGGGGCCCGGCCGGCGCGGACGGTCAGCGGCTCGGCCCACACCTCCAGCAGCGTCTCGGTCGCCGCGTTGGCCTGCTTGAGGTACAGCCGGGTGGAGAGGGTGCCGGCGAGCACGAAGGTGAGCCAGTCGCCGGGGTACCGCAGCTCGCCGGTGACCACCGCCTCGTCGGCGACCCGGTCGCGGATCCGGTCGAAGTACCCGGCGAGGGTGTCCTCGGTCGCGGCGAGGCCGGCCGGCAGCGGCCGGGGTGCGAGGTGGTCACCACCGTTGAGCAGCAGGTACGGCCCGTCGGCGTCGCGGGCGGCCTGCTTGGCGCGGAACGCGTCCAGCTTCTCCGGGGCGCCGGCCGCCTCCCAGAGCACCTCCGGTTCGTAGTAGCCCTGGTTGACGGCGGTGACCGTCGAGCCGTCCGGGGAGCGCCAGGTGAACCGGGCATGCGTCGGCGGCGCGCCACGCCAGACCAGGGCGGTGTCCAGGCCGAAGCCGCGCAGCACCCGCGGCAGGTCGGCGGGGTGGCCGAAGGCGTCCGGGCAGTATCCGATGGTGGCCAGCGGGAGGCCCAGGTCGGCGGCGACGCGCCGGGCGGTGAGCAGGTTGCGGATCAGGTTCTCGCCGGAGACGAGCTGGTTGTCGGCGAGCACGTGCCAGGGGCCGACCTGGAGGCGGCCGGCGGCGCCGTGGGCGCGTACCCGGTCGGCCAGGTCGGGACGGACGGCGAGCGCGTCCAGCGCGGTGATCGTCTGCCCGTCCAGGTGGAACCGGCCCAGGTCACCGGCGTCGAGCTGGTCGCAGATCCGCTCGACCAGCTCGGCGAGGCGGGCCCGGAAGGACTCCATCGGCCGGTACCACTCGCGGTCCCAGTGCGTGTGGTTGACGACGTGGACGGTGCTCATGACATCTCCCGGGAGGTGAGGAGGGCGGCGGCGAAGCGGGCGGTGACCACGGCCGGCCGGGTGATGGCGGTGCCGACGACGACCGCGTGGGCACCCCGCCGCAGCGCCTCGGCGGCCTCCTCGGGCGTGTTGATGCGCCCCTCGGCGACCACGGGCACGTCGAGCCGGGCGGCGAGCGCGGCGACGAGGTCCAGGTCGGGGTCGTGCGGCACCGCGCCACCGGTGTAGCCGGAGAGGGTGGTGCCGACCAGGTCGACGCCGGCGGCGACCGCCGCGTCGGCGTCGGCCACGCTCGCGACGTCCGCCATCACGAGGACGTCGTGCCGGTCCCGCAGCGCGGCCACCGTGTCGGCGAGGGTACGCCCGTCGGGGCGGAGCCGGGTGGTCCCGTCGAGCGCGACGACGTCGGCCCCGGTCTCGGCCACGGCGCAGGCGTGCGCGAGGGTCGGCGTGATGTAGACGCCGGAGGCGCCGTCCTTCACCAGCCCGATCAGCGGGGTGTCCGGCAGCGCGGCGCGCAGCGCCCGCAGGTCGCGCAGGCCTTGGGCCCGGATGCCGGCGGCGCCGCCGTACCGCGCCGACCGGGCCAGCGCGACCATGTGCGCCGGGTCGTCCAGCGGCTCGCCCGGGTCGGCCTGGCAGGAGACCACGAGCCGACCACGGATCTCATCAAGCACGGTCATGCGGTGATGTCCTCCAGTACGGCGCCGAAGGCGCGGGTGGTGTCCACCGTGGACGGGTCGACGCCGAGGCTGGCGGCGGCCCGGCGTACGGCGGTGGTGTCGGCTCCTCCGGCGGGCCGGTCGGGCTCGACGGCGAGCGAGGCGGCGCGCTCCCCCTC
>NZ_JBFAMU010000557.1:0-3023 GCF_040656655.1 Micromonospora sp. NPDC049799 | reverse complement strand
CAACGGTGTTCTCTTCCAGCAGGGCAGCGATCTGTTCTACGACAAGGAGAACAACATCATCGCGGACACCAGCCCCGCGGTGAAGAACGCCTGGGCCGCCGGGCCCGTCCGTCACCCCACGTGCCCGGCCGTCTGCCGGGTCGTCCTCCGCGCGCCCGTGCCGGCGCCGGTCACCACGAGCAGCGCCACCAGGAGGTACGGCACGGCCGCCACCGCGAAGGCGACCCCGTTGCCGGCCCCCGTGGCGAGCAGGCCGTACGCGGCGTACACGGCGATGACGGTGACGTCGGTGGCCATGCCGGCCAGCGAGGTGACCGTGGCCCGGCTGGTGCCGGTGATCCGCGTCTGCAGACGGGCGTCGGCGAGCACCGTGGCGAGCTGGAAGCCGCAGAAGGCCCCCCCGATCAGGGCGAAGCCGGCCGGGTGGTCGAGCAGCGCGCCGGCGGCCAGGATCGCGGCGGAGAGCACCAGCAGCATGGCGTACCCGCGGCGGCCCCACCGCTCCCCCGCCGGGGCGAGCAGCCCGCCGACGCTGACCCCGACCCAGGTGAGCAGGAGCAGCAGCGGCACGGTCGGCTCGGTGACGCCGGTGTCCCGGGCGAGCAACGGCGTGTACTCGTCCAGCGCCCCCCAGATCCCGCTGACGGCGGCGACCAGCAGCACCGCCGCCCGGACCGCCCGGTCGGTGTGTGCCTCGGCGAGCCCGGCGCGCAGGCTCGCCCACCACCCCAGGTCGTCACCGTCGTCGTCGGTGTGGCTGTCACCTGGTGCGGCCACAGCCGCGGTGGCGGGGTGGCGGTGTTCGGGGAATCGGGTCGCGACGGCGGCGGCGGCCAGGCAGGCCAGGACGCTGGCCGCGCCGACCGCGAGGTAGTCGCCGACGGCCAGCACGGGGCCGGCCAGCACGATCGAGAGCAGCACGCCGACGGTGCCGGCGGTCTTCGCACGGCCGATGGTGCGCGCGTACCGGCCGGCGGCGCCATGCCGGATGAGTTCGTCGAACACCAGCGCCTCCAGGGCACCGGAGGCCAGCGCCCCGCCGGCACCCCAGAGGAGGAAGCCGAGGGCGAACGCCGGGTACGACGGGGCGAGCACCCAGAGGGCGAACCCGGCACCGGTGACCAGTGGCGCCAGGCAGAGCAGCAGCCGCCGCGACACCGCGTCGGCGAGCGCGCCGGAGGGCACCTCCAGCAGGATGCTGCTGGTCGCCCAGATCACGAACAGCGTGGAGATCTGCCAGACCGTGAGGCCGGTGTCGTTGAACAGCAGCGCGTACACCGGATAGAGCAGGACGAGTTCACTGAGGAACGCGTACCCGTAGAGGGTCGCCGCCAGCCGGCGGACCGGGCGGTCGGGCGGGCGTACGGAGGTGAGGGTCATGAGGCCTTCCCGTGGGATCGGAGCGGACGCCGGACGGACGGCGGCCGGGGCGGCCCACGGGAACGGCCTCTAGCAGTGGATCAACATCGCCAGGTCATGCTCGGGATCGTAGACGGCGGTCGACGTCCGGGCCACGGATTTCGCCCGGACACACGACGGGGTGGGACCCGTGCGGGTCCCACCCCGGTGCGCGGTGCCGGCCGGTCAGCGGCGGAACTTCTCCGTGTCGGTCGGCGGGATGACCATGGTCGCCTCGGCGTCCCCGGCGGTCGGCTGCGTCGGGATGGCCCCGGCGCGGGACGTGACCTGGGTGGTGTCGCCGTCGTACACCGGCACCGCCGGAGTGGCGTCGGTGCCGCGCGGGACGACCTGCGTGGTGTCGGCGTCGGTGGTCGAGCCGGCAAGGTGGGTCTCGGTGTCCCGGCGGCCGGCCTGGTAGGCGCGGGCGTGGGTGGCGATGAGCTGCGACTCCTGCTCGGCGCGGGCCAGCCAGGACTCCCAGCGGCTCTGCATCGGACGGACTAGGCCGCCGCCGACCCCGACGACGAGGATGCCGCCGACCGTGGCCAGCACGGCGATCAGCACCGGGGTGGTGACGGCGGTGGCGACCCCGATCTGGTTCAGCGCGGCGATCACGCCCAGGCCGAGGATGAAGACGTACGCGATGGTGGCGAGGATCCGGCCGTACGAGAGGCCGCCCAGCGCGCCGCTGACGATGTCGCGCACCGCGTTGGCGATCGCGGCGGCGACCACGACGATGACGATCGCGACGAAGGCGCGCGGCAGCCACGCGATGACGCCGGCGATCAGGTCCGAGATGGGGTTCGGGCCCCAGATGCCGAAGGCGAGCTGGAGGGTCACCAGCAGGACCGCGTAGTAGGCGAGCTTGGCCACGATGTCGCTTGCGTCGTAGCGGGAGCGGGCCAGCGCCCGCCGGATCCCGCCGCGCTCCACGGCCCGGTCGAAGCCGATCCGCTCCAGCACCTTGTCCACGACCTTCAGCACGGCCTTGGCGATGAGCCAGCCGGCCACCAGGATCAGCACGAAGGCGACGGCCTTCGGCAGGAAGAGCATCACCGCGCGGAGGGCGTCGCCCACCGCGTCACCGAATCTGTCTGCCATCTCTATACCTCCACCACACGCGTCTGTTTCCGTTTCCGTCGGGTCGGCACCTACCCGAGCGGGCCGCGCCGGAAACACCAGGCGTGGTGGGGTGGGGTCAGCGTCGGCAGTCGTAGACGACCGGGGCCTGCGCCTGGAGCGGCGACGGGGAGACGATGTTGACGGTGGCGGTCTCCGTTGTGGAGCCGACGCCGTTGAACGCCCAGCGCAGGGTCAGCGCCACCGTCCGCTGGCCCCGGCCGACCCGCTCGGTGAGCAGGGTGCCCGGCGCGCTGCCGGTGCGCAGCCACTGGTAGCGGATCTCCCCCGCCCGTCCGTTGGTGGTCACCGTGGCCACCACGTCCACGGTCGCGTCGCACCCGGCCGGCGCCGGCGCCGCCACGGTCACCCCGCCGACCTCCAGCGGGCGCAGCCGCTGCCAGAGGTAGAGCCCGACGACGACCACCAGCGCGACCGTGAGCAGGCCGGACAGCACCGACGTCGCGGTCCGCCACACCGGCCGGCGGCGGGCCGGAATCGAC
>NZ_JBFAMU010000556.1:0-3027 GCF_040656655.1 Micromonospora sp. NPDC049799 | reverse complement strand
GCCGACCGGCCCACGGCGGCGCACGCCGGGCCTGCGCCGGGCCGAGCTGGCCACGCTGGCCCAGGTCAGCGTGGAGTACCTGACGCGGTTGGAGCAGGGGCGGGACACCCGTCCGTCGCCGGAGATCCTGGCCGCGCTCGCCGACGCGCTCCGCCTCGACGACGCCGACCGCGACCACCTGCGCCAGCTCGCCTCGGTCAACCACAGCCGGCAGTTGTGCCCGTCGGAGCCGCCGACCGTCTCCCGTACGGTCCGCCCGACGGTCCGGGCCGTGCTCGACGCGCTGCGGGACAGCCCGGCGTACGTGCTCAACCGGCTCGGGGACCTTCTGGCCTGGAACAACCCCTTCGACCGGCTGGCCCGCCCGCTGGGCCTGCTCGACGGCGTCCGCCCCAACCTGGTGTGGTTCGTGCTGGGCGACGAACGCGCCCCGGAGTGTGTCGTGGACTGGCCGGAGCTCGCCGACCACGTGGTGGCCGAGCTGCACCGGCTGCGCCGGGGCGACGCCGCCGTCGACGCCTTCGCCGAGCGGCTGACCCGCACCGTCGGCGCGCCGTTCGCCACGCGGTGGGAGCGACGCCCCGTGGCGGCTCCGGCCAGCGGCGTACGGGGATGGCGGCACCCGGAGGTGGGGCCGCTCCGGCTGACCTACGAGACCCTCGAGTTCGCCGACAGCGACCACCAGCGGCTGGTCGTCCAACTCGCCGCGGACGCCGCGACCGCCGCCGCGCTGGACCGGCTGCTCGGTCGTCTCCCCGGCCACCTGCGCCCGGTGGCCGGCTGAGCGGTCACCTCGCCGCGCGGACCAGCTCCACGAAGTACGCGTGCAGCCGCCGGTCCCCGGTCAGCTCCGGATGGAACGAGGTGGCCATCAGGTTGTTCTGGCGTACCGCCACGATCCGGCCGTCGGCCGGCCCCTCGGTCACCGTGCCGAGCACCTCGACGCCGTCGCCGACCCGCTCGACCCACGGCGCGCGGATGAACACCGCGTGGAACGGCTCACCCTCGACCCCGGCGATCTCCACCGGCGCCTCGAACGAGTCGACCTGCCGGCCGAAGGCGTTGCGTCGGACCGTCATGTCGATGCCGGCGAAGCCGCGCTGGTCCGGTCGGCCGTCGAGGACCTCCGTGGCGAGCATGATCATGCCGGCGCAGGAGCCGTAGACCGGCATCCCGCCGGCGATCCGCTTGTCGATCGGCTCGCGCATCTCGAAGATGTCGGCCAGCTTGCTGATCGTGGTGGACTCCCCACCGGGGATGACCAGCCCGTCGACCGCGTCCAGTTCCCCGGGGCGGCGGACCGGGCGGGCGTCCGCGCCGGCCGCGGCCAGGGCCGCGACGTGTTCGCGTACGTCGCCTTGGAGGGCGAGCACACCGATCACGGGTGCCGTCACGTTCGCTCCTCTCCTGAGGCGTTGAAAAAGGGCCCCTTCCTCTGCAGGAGGCGTTAAGAAGGGGCCCTTCCTTTCACGTCACCAGCCGCGCTCGGCCAGGCGGTGGGGCTGCGGGATCTCGTCGACGTTGATGCCGACCATCGCCTCGCCGAGGCCCCGGGAGACCTTGGCCAGCACGTCCGGGTCGTCGTGGAAGGTGGTGGCCTTGACGATCGCGGCGGCACGCTGGGCCGGGTTGCCGGACTTGAAGATGCCCGAGCCGACGAACACGCCCTCCGCACCGAGCTGCATCATCATCGCGGCGTCGGCCGGGGTGGCGATGCCACCGGCGGTGAAGAGCACCACGGGCAGCTTGCCGGTCTCGGCGATCTCCTTGACCAGCTCGTACGGCGCCTGCAGCTCCTTGGCGGCCACGAACAGCTCGTCGGCCGGCAGGGACTGGAGGCGGCGGATCTCCTGGCGGATCTTCCGCATGTGGGTGGTGGCGTTCGAGACGTCACCGGTGCCGGCCTCACCCTTGGAGCGGATCATCGCCGCGCCCTCGGTGATCCGGCGCAGCGCCTCGCCGAGGTTGGTCGCGCCGCAGACGAAGGGGACGGTGAACGCCCACTTGTCGATGTGGTTGGCGTAGTCGGCCGGGGTCAGCACCTCGGACTCGTCGACGTAGTCGACGCCGAGCGACTGGAGGATCTGCGCCTCCACGAAGTGGCCGATCCGGGCCTTGGCCATGACCGGGATGGAGACCGCGCTGATGATGCCGTCGATCATGTCCGGGTCGCTCATGCGGGACACCCCGCCCTGGGCGCGGATGTCGGCGGGCACCCGCTCGAGCGCCATCACGGCGACGGCGCCGGCGTCCTCGGCGATCTTGGCCTGCTCGGCGTTGACCACGTCCATGATCACGCCGCCCTTGAGCATCTCGGCCATGCCGCGCTTGACCCGGGCGGTGCCGGTGACGGGGGTGGCGGTGGCGTTCTGGGAGGTGGTTTCGGGCACGGGTTATCGCTCCTCGAACGGGCTCGGGGGGTGGCAGCGGAAATGCTACGGCGGTCACAACACCGGTCCGACAGCCAATCAGACCCACGGTGGCCTGCCCTGTGGCAGCCGTCACCCAGCCCAGCGCCTCCCCCGCGCCTCGATCCACTCGGCTTCAATGATGTCGGGTGCACGCCGGGCTTGGACACCCCGACATCAGTGACCTCGAGTCGATCAACGATCGGGGCGGCCGGGCGGCCGGACCGGGCCGCCGCCGAACAGGTCCCGGACCAGGCCGGCGGGGTCAGCCGGCGGGGACGTCGGCCGGGGCGACGAGGGTGGGGTCGTCGATGTCGAAGTAGCGCGGCCACGCGTGGCGTCGCCCCATCCGCAACAACCGCACCAGTGGACGGCTCCGCGCCGTTCGGGCGTCCCGGACCAGGTCGGTGTGCACCTGCCGGGCCAGGGCGAGCCGGCGGCTGGCGGCGATGACGGCCTCGCAGTCCGGATCGGTCGGGTCGAGCGGCACCGACCGCAACTGCCGGGTGAGGTCGTTCTCGGCGGCCTCCCGCTCGTCCGGCCCGGCGTCGAGCGCGATCCGCGCGGCCGAGTACAGCTCGACGCCGTACCGTCGCTCGGCCAGGACCGCGGCGGCGGC
>NZ_JBFAMU010000555.1:0-3034 GCF_040656655.1 Micromonospora sp. NPDC049799 | reverse complement strand
GGTGGTGGTGACCGGCGACAACATGGCCCACCCCGCCGCCGTCGCAGGGGTGCTGCGCGCCCTGCAACCCCTGCTCGACCATCCCGGTGCCTTCGGCCGCGAGCAGGACCGGCAGGTGCCGGAGCCGCCAGCGCCGGTCGTCCGCCGTGGGCGCCGCCGGCTCCCGCACCCCGGACTCAGCCACGGGGGTACGCCGGGAACGCGGCGACCAGTTCGGCCACCTCGGACGCGACCCGGGCCAGGTCGTCGGAGCCCCCGGGCGCGGTCGGGTCGGTGCGGACCGCCCGGGCGATCAGCCCGGCGACCCGGGCCATCTCCGGCTCGCCCATGCCCTGGGTGGTGACGCTGGGGGTGCCGACCCGGATGCCGGAGGCGACCATCGGCTTCTGCGGGTCGTACGGGATGGCGTTCTTGTTCAGGGTGATCGTGGCGGTGTCGCAGCGCGCCTCCGCGTCGGCACCGGTGACGCCGACCTCCCGCAGGTCGATCAACGCGAGGTGGGTGTCCGTGCCACCGGACACCGGGCGCATGCCCTCGGCGGCCAGCCCGGCGGCGAGCGCCCGCGCGTTGCGGACGACCTGCGTGGCGTACGCCCGGAAGTCGGGCTGCGCGGCCTCGCGCAGCGCCACGGCCTTGGCCGCGACGGCGTGCATCAGCGGGCCGCCCTGGGTGAACGGGAAGACCGCCTTGTCGATCCGCTGGGCCAGGCCCTCCCGGCAGAGGATCATGCCGCCGCGCGGGCCGCGCAGCACCTTGTGGGTGGTGAAGCAGACGACGTCGGCGTGCGGGACCGGCGACGGGACGGCGCCACCGGCGACGAGACCGATGAAGTGGGCGGCGTCCACCATGAGGTACGCGTCGACCTCGTCGGCGATCTCGCGGAACCGGGCGAAGTCGATCAGCCGGGGGTAAGCGGTCGCGCCACAGATGATCATCTTCGGGCGGTGCGCGAGGGCGAGGTCGCGGACCTCGTCGTAGTCGATCAGCTCGGTGTCCCGCCGGACGGTGTAGCCGACCGTGTGGAACCACTTGCCGGAGAAGTTCACCCGGCTGCCGTGGGTGAGATGGCCGCCGTGCGGCAGGTCCATCGCGAGGACCGTGTCCCCCGGCTGGACCAGGGCGGCGTACGCGGCCAGGTTCGCGCTCGCACCGGAGTGCGGCTGGAGGTTGGCGTGCTCGGCGCCGAACAGCTCCTTCGCCCGGGCGATGCCGATCTCCTCGGCCCGGTCCACCTCGGCGCACCCGCCGTAGTACCGCCGGCCCGGGTAGCCCTCGGCGTACTTGTTGGTCAGCGTCGAGCCGAGCGCGGCGAGCACCGCCGGAGAGGTGAGGTTCTCGCTGGCGATCAGCTGGAGGCCGCCGCGCAGCCGCTCCAGCTCGCCGAGGACCACCCCGGCGATCTCCGGGTCGGTCGCCCTGAGCTGGTCGAAGTCCGGTCCCCAGAAGGTCGGCATGTCGGTGTCCACAGCGCCAGAGTCTATGGGGCCGCACACTGGAAGCCGTGAGATGCCTGGTGACCGGAGCGACGGGATACATCGGCGGACGGCTCACGCCCCGCCTGCTGGCCGAGGGCCACACGGTGCGCTGTCTGGCCCGGAAGGCGGGTCGGCTGCGCGACGTGCCGTGGGCGGCGCGGGTCGACATCGCCGAGGGGGACCTCCGCAGGCCGGAGACGCTGCCGGCGGCGTTCGACGGCGTGGACGTGGCGTACTACCTGGTGCACTCGCTGGGGCAGGCCGGGTTCGAGGCCGCCGACCGGGAGGCCGCGACCAACTTCGCCGCCGCCGCCCGCGCCGCCGGCGTACGCCGCATCGTCTACCTGGGTGGGCCGGAGCCGAAGGATGACGGGGAGGTTCCCTCCCCGCACCTGCGCTCCCGGGCCGAGGTGGGGCGGATCCTGCTGGCCAGCGGCGTGCCGACGGCGGTACTGCGGGCCGCGGTCATCATCGGCTCGGGCTCGGCGTCGTTCGAGATGCTGCGCTACCTGACCGAGCGGCTGCCGGCCATGGTCACCCCGCGCTGGGTGCACAACCGGATCCAGCCGATCGCGGTCCGCGACGTGCTGCGCTACCTGGCCGGGTGCGTGCACCTGCCGCCCGAGGTCAACCGCGCGTTCGACATCGGCGGGCCGGACGTCCTCACCTTCGGCGACATGATGCAGCGCTACGCCCGGGTGGCCGGACTGCGCCGGCGGATCATCGTGCCGGTCCGGCCGCTGACCCCCTCCCTGTCCTCGCACTGGGTCGGGCTGATCACCCCGGTGCCGAGCGCCATCGCTCGGCCGCTGGTGGAGAGCCTGATCCACGAGGCGGTGGCACACGAACACGACATCGCCACGTACCTCCCCGACTCGCCGGACGGGCTGACCGGGTTCGACCAGGGGGTCGCCCTGGCCCTGACCAAGGTCCGCGACGGCCAGGTGGAGACCCGCTGGTCGACCGCGAGCGGCCCGGACGCCCCGGCCGAGCCGCTGCCCACCGACCCGAAGTGGTCCGGCGGCACCGCCTACACCGATGTCCGGGAGCGGGCCGTGGCCGCGCCGCCGGACGCTCTCTGGCGGGTGATCGAGGGCGTCGGCGGGGAGCACGGCTGGTACTCCTTCCCGCTCGCCTGGTCGGTGCGCGGATGGCTGGACCGGCTCGTCGGCGGCGTGGGACTGCGCCGGGGTCGGCGCGACCCGCACCGCCTCCAGGTGGGCGAGGCGCTGGACTTCTGGCGCGTCGAGGAGATCGTGCCCGGTGAGCTGCTCCGGCTGCGCGCCGAGATGCGGCTGCCCGGCCGGGCCTGGCTGGAGATGCGGGCCATCCCCACCGAGGACGGGCGCAGCCGCTACCAGCAGCGGGCGGTGTTCCTGCCGCGCGGGCTGGCCGGGCACACGTACTGGGGGGCGGTGGCGCCCTTCCACGCCGTGGTCTTCGGCGGCATGGCCCGCAACATCGCCCGGGGCGCCGAGCAGGCCGGCTCCATCGACCAGGCACCGGTCGGGAACGACGGCTCGGTGAGCGGGTTCGGGTCCAGCGACGGCAGCGTGAGT
>NZ_JBFAMU010000554.1:0-3039 GCF_040656655.1 Micromonospora sp. NPDC049799 | reverse complement strand
CGGATCGTGGATCGGCTCTTCGACCACGCGGAACGCATCGGCGAACTTGCCGCAGAGCTGCCCCCCACCGCCGCGGCCCAGCGGCCGTTCGCGCCAAAGCCGGGGCCGCCCGCCACGACCGGGACCCCGGCCGTACGGCAGGCCTCGATCATCCGTCCGGCCCGGACCAGGCGGTTGGGCTGCACGCAGCTGAGCAGGACCGCGTCCGGGCCGGTCTGGTGCAGGTAGGAGACCAGGTGCCGGGTAGGCACGCTGGCGCCGAGGAAGGTCACCCGCCAGCCGTCCGCCCGGACCACCTCGGTGACGATCCGTGCGGCCAGCGCGTGCCACTCGCCCTCCACGCACGCCGACACGACGTGCCCCCGGGCCGGGGCCGGCGGTATCCGTGCGGCGACCGCGCCGACCACCAGCTCGGTGACGTGCGTCGCCGCGTGTTCCTGGGCGACGCTCCACCGCCCGGTCAGCCAGCGCAGCCCGATCTCCCGCTGGGCGACGGCCACCACGTCGACGAGGACGTCCGCGACGGTCCAGCCGGCGTCCAGCAGCCCCAGCGCGAGCCGGATCGCCGCCGGTGGGTCGGCCGCGTCCAGACAGCCCAGGTACGCCTCGACGGCCGCGTCCGCGCCGTCGGTCCGGGCTCCGGTCACGCCGGCCCCGTCGGGCAGATGGCGAGCATCGCGATGTCGTCGTGGCCCTGCCCGTCCAGCCACTCGTCGACGAGTTGCAGGAGCCGGTCGACCAGCGCAGCCGGGGGCAGCCCGGCGGCCGAGGCCAGCGCCCGGTGCAGCCGCCGCTCGCCGAACATCTCCACCTCGCGCGGCCCACCCCGGGCCTCGGTCACCCCGTCGGTGTACGCGAGCAGCAGCTCGCCCGGTGCGAGCCGGACGTCGGACTGGGCGAATCGGGCGGAGGCCAGCGCACCGACCGGCATCCCACCCACCGTGACCGGGCTGACCGTGCCGTCGGGGCGGACGACCAACGGGGACGGGTGCCCGCCGCCGGCGATCCGGGCCCGCACGGCGCCGTCGGCCTCGCGTTCCAGGCTGCCCAGCAGGAGGGTGGTGAACTGGCTGCGGCGCACCGCGTCCGGGGTGTCGAAGAGCGCGCGGTTGAGCAGCCGCATGAGTTCCAGCGGCCGTTGCTCGACCAGCCGCAACGTCTGGAGGGACTGGCGGACCCGGCCGGTGAGCACGGCCGCGCCGACGCCCTTGCCGCAGACGTCGCCGAGGGCGAACATCGCGCCCTTCGCGGTGGGGAAGACGTCGTAGAAGTCCCCGCCGATGCGCAGGCTGTCCCCGGCGGCGCGGTAGCCCCCGGCCAGGGCCACGCCCGTCACGGCGGGCAGTTCGGGCGGGAGCAGGCTGTTCTGCAGTACGCGGGCGAGGTGTGCCTGTTCGCCGTACAGCTCGGCGGTGCCGAGGGCGGCCCCGGCGCGGGCGGCGAACTCCCGGGCCAGCTCGATGTCGCGCTCGTCGAAACCGGCACGTCCGGCGGTGCGGACCAGCACCAGGGCGCCGGCCGGGCGTCCCGCGCTGAGCATGGGGCTGACCAGCACCGTGCCGGGGCGCCCGAAGCCCTCAGGGAGCAGCGCGGCCAGGTCGGCGAGCTGCGCGTCCAGCCAGGGGCTGGGGTCCGTGACGTCGCCGTCGAGCGCCTCGGCCAGCCCCGGCACCGTATCGGTGAGGGTCGCCGGAGCGACTCCGGTGACCGGTGCCGGGTCACCCTGGGCGTACCGCACCCAGTGCGGCAGGTCCTCGGCCGGCGAGGGCGCGCGGTGCACCACCACGGCGAGGTCGGCGAGGTAGGGGACACCGAGCGTGGCCGTCGTACGCAGGGTCTGCTCGCGGTGCAGGGACATCCCGAGGCGGCTGCCGGCCTGGGCGAGGAACGCGGTGCGGGCACGCTCGGCAAGCAGGGAGTCGGTGCGGGCGCGCTCCTCGGTGACGTCCCGCACGTACCAGCCGTACCGGCCGCCGGCGAGGTCACGCCGGACCCCGCGCAGCCGCCGGCCGCGGTGGTCGGTCTCGAAGCCCTCCGCGCCGTCGCGAACCGCGTCGGCGAGTGCGGGGAGTGTGCAGCCGACCAGGGTGGTGCCCGGGACGACCTCCGGCAGGAGCGCGCTCGCCATCGCGTTGACCAGGGTCACCGTCCCGCCGGCGTCGGTCGTCACGACGGCCTCGGCGAGACCGTCCAGCAGTTCGCGGACGAGCCGGGAGTCCGCCGGCAGCGGGGTGGCAGGCGTTCGCCTGGAACTGGACCGGACGGCCCGCCCGCCGCCGCTGACCGGCCCGGCGACACCGTCGCGTGGGGTGGTGGTCACCGCCGGTCGCCGGGCGCGTCGGCCTGTCGACCTCTGCGCATGCTGGTCGTGCACTCCTCGGGTCGGTGGTGATTGCCTCCGAGCAAGGGTACCGAGACACCCGGCCGGTCGCCCACGAGGAAGAGGCGGCTCAGCGGAAGAGGCTGCTCAGCGGGGGTGGGCCAGCCAGCCGGCGGGTCGGGCGAGGATCCGGCGGACCACCGAGCCGGCCGCACCGACCACCGCGGCCTCGGAGCCGAGCACGGCCGGCCGGACGGTGACCGGTGACCAGGCGGCGGTGAGGACGCGGCGGGAGATCTCCGCGAGCACCGGTGGCCGGAGCCAGGGGGTCAGTCGGGCGTATCCGCCGCCGAGGACCACGGTGTCGAGGTCCAGCAGGTTCACCACGCCGGCGACGGCCACCCCGAGGGCCGTGCCGGCCTCGGCCAGCGCGTGCAGCGTGGCCGGGTCGCCGGCCCCGGCCAGCTCGGTGAGCCGGGCCGAGGCGGTGTCCGCCGGCAGGTCCGGGCCGACCAGCTTCCTGCACATCTCCGGCGAGGTCGGCATCGGCGCCGGCATCATGCTCGACGGCACACTCTTCCGTGGCGCCCGCGGCTGGAGCGGCGAGATCGGTCACATCCCGGTCGACCCCGCCGGCCACCCCTGCCGGTGCGGCGGGCGGGGCTGCCTGGAGCGGTACGCCGGGCAGGAGGCCCGACATAGTGCAGCCCCACCCGGAG
>NZ_JBFAMU010000553.1:0-3056 GCF_040656655.1 Micromonospora sp. NPDC049799 | reverse complement strand
TGGCGATGCTGGCCGGCGGCGACTTCATCAAGACCTCCACCGGCAAGGTCCCGGTCGCGGCCACCCTGCCGGTGACCCTGGTGATGCTGGAGGCGACGGTGCCCCGCATCGGCCAGGTGCGCAGGGCCTCCCGGCGCTCCAGCGCGGCCCGTACGTCCGCCTCGGACAGCGCCGGCAGCCGGACCCCCAGCGACCACAGGCCACTCGCCAGGTCCTGGGCCTGCATGGCGCCGAGCCACTCCACCACGTCGGACACGCCGTCCGCGCGCCTGGTGGGGCGGGGCCGCAGCAGCAGGCCGGTCATCCGCAGCGCGAGTGCCGCGCGTGGGGTCAGGTCGACGGTCACTGTCCTCCTCCGGGTCGCGGTCAGCCTAGGACCCGGCACCGACACCGAGGCATAGGCCGCTTCCGAGGGGGGATGCGGCGCGCGGAGGTATGCGCGCCAGCGCACGGGAGGGAGTGACATGACTGCGTACAACGAGCCGGCCCGGGGTGCCGGCGCACCGACCCGCACCGAGCGGCGCGGGGGACCGGGCACGGCGGCGAAGACCAGCGCCGCCGCCACCTTCGCACTGGTCTTCGGCGTTGCCGCCCTGATCAGCGTGCTCACCGCGATCCTCGCCTGGATCGGCGTGGTGCTCGCCATCATCGGCGTGATCCTGGGCATCGTCGGCCTCAAGATGGCCCGCCGTCCGGGTGTGACCGGCCGGGGAGTCGCGATCGGCGGTCTGGTGCTCAGTGTGCTCGCCCTGCTGATCGGACTCGCGCTCGGCGCGGGCATCTCCACGTTCCTCAACAACGAGGGCGCGGTGGACCGGCTCCAGCAGCAGGTCGACGACCTGCGGGACCGCATCGAGCAGTGACGGGGTCGCGACCCCTGATCGCGCTACGCCAGCGACGGTGCCGGCGGAGCGCGATCCCCCGTTCAGGTCGACCGGCGCGGGGGCGGCCGTCGTACGGCCGGCGCCGGTGCGACCAGGATCCCCGCCTGCGGCACGGCGGGAGCCGATGCCGGCCGGAACTTGCGGAAATCTTGAGCCACGGTCACAGCTGTCGATGCATGACCAGTAGGTCCACGTACCCCTGCGTCGGGTGCCGAAAGCCCTCCGGCACCCGGCCGACGACGGTGAAGCCGAGCGAGCGCCACAGGGCCACCGCCGGGGTGTTGGTGGCCACCACGGCGTTGAACTGCATGGCCCGGTAGCCGTCGGCGCGGGCCCGCTCGAGCACGTACGCGCCGAGCGCCCGCCCCACCCCGCGCCGGCCGGCGGCGGGATCCACCATGAAGCTCGCGTTGGCCACGTGGTCGCCCGGCCCGAGCTGGTTCGGGGTGAGCTTCGCCGATCCGAGCACCGTGCCGTCGGCGTCGACGGCGACCACGGTGCGGCCCGGCGGCGGCACCATCCACAGCGTCCGCGCGTGCTCCTCGCCCACGTCGCGCGGCCACGTGTACGTCTCGCCGGCCGCCACGATCTCGCGCAGGAACGGCCAGATCCGGGGCCAGTCGGCAGGGCTCGCCTCCCTGATCTCCATCTGCCGATCATGTCACCCGGTGCCTCCCGCCAGGCCGGCGTTTGACGCGGCAAGTAACGGGAAGTCGTCGGGGCTGATCCGATATCTGAGGAGGGGAACATTCGATGGCTGCCCAGACCAAGGTCGCGGTGATCTACTACAGCGCGACCGGCATCACGTACCAGATGGCGCAGGCGGTGTGCGAGGCCGCTGGTGAGGCCGGCGCCGAGGTGCGGCTGCGCAAGGTGCGCGAGCTGGCGCCGGACGAGGCGATCCGCTCCAACTCGGGGTGGCAGGCGCACCACCTGGAGACCCAGGACGTGCCGGAGGCACAGATCGACGACATCTCCTGGGCCGACGTGGTGATCTTCGGATCCCCGACCCGGTACGGCATGATCGCCGCCCAGCTCAAGCAGTTCATCGACACCACGGGACCGCTGTGGGCGCAGGGCGCGCTGGTCGACAAGGTCTACTCGGCGTTCACCTCGACCGCCACCTCCCACGGCGGCCAGGAGACCACGCTGGTCTCGCTGTACACGATCATCCACCACTGGGGGGGCATCGTGGTCACCCCCGGGTACACCGACCCGAGCCAGTTCGTCGCCGGCAACCCCTACGGCGCGTCGCACACCAGCAACAACGGCGAGATCGCGCCGGACAGCATCGCGCTGGGCGCGGCCGCGTTGCAGGCCCGGCGGGCGGTTCAGATCAGTACCGCGCTGAAGAAGGGCATGGCCGGCTGAGCGTGGAGGCGACCGGCGTTCCGTGCGGGGGCTCTCGGCCCGCCCGGAGCGCCGGTCGCCTCCACCGGTACCCGTGCCGGGAGCGTCTACGCCCGTTCCGCCACGGCGGACCGCGATCCGGCCGACGGGGCCGGGAGCAGACCGTCCAGCAACTCCGCCAGGACCGCGACACCGTCGGGGCTCAGCACCGACTCCGGATGGAACTGCACCCCGGCGAAGCCGTCGCCGCGCACCGCGTGCACCGCGCCGTCGGCGCCGTCGCGGGCCACCGCCACCGGCCCGTACGCGGTGGCCAGCTCGTCGGCGCCGGCCCGGGCGGTGAACGTGGAGTAGAAGCCCACCCGGCGGGGCGTGCCGAACAGCGTGACCTCCCGCTGGAGCCCCTGGTAGGGCGCGTCCCGGCGGTGCCGCGGCAGTCCGAGCAGCCCGGACAGCAGCTGGTGACCCAGGCACACCGCCAGGGTCGGCCGGCGCTCGGCCAACAGGCCGGTGAGCAGCCCGCGCATCGCCACCATCTTCGGGTCGTCCGGGCTGCCCGGGTCGCCGGGGCCGGGGCCGACCACCACGAGGTCGTACGCGTCCACCGGCCCGGTCACGTGCCACGGCCGCACCTCGACGGCGAGGCCGAGCGCGCCGAGCTGGTGCGCCAGCATGCCGGTGAAGGTGTCCTCGCCGTCCACGATCAGTGCCCGTCGCCCGGCCAGCCCGGGGCGCCCCGGCGCGTCCGCGGCCCGCTGGTCCAGCCAGAACCGGGCCAGCGGCGCGTTGCGGGCGGCCAGCGCGGCGCGCACCTCCGGGTCG
>NZ_JBFAMU010000552.1:0-3057 GCF_040656655.1 Micromonospora sp. NPDC049799 | reverse complement strand
GCTGGCCGCGACGTTCCAGGAGGCGGACCGGTGCCTCACGGCGCTGGGCGCGCTGGGTCGGGCCGGGCAGGGCGCGAGCACCGCCGAGCTGGGCTTCGTCGGCCTGCTGCTCGGGGCGGTGGGCGACGGCGGGGACCGGGACGTGGCCCGGTTCCTGACCGCGACCGTCGGTCCGGTGGTGGACTACGACGCCCGGCGGGGCACCGCGCTGGTCAAGACGCTGGAGGCGTACTTCGGGGTGGGTGGCAGCCTGGCCCGGGCGGCGGAGCAGCTGCACGTGCACGTCAACACGGTCACCCAGCGGCTGGAGCGGGTCGGGCAGTTGCTCGGCGCGGACTGGCAGAAGCCGGAGCGGGCGCTGGAGGTGCAGCTGGCGCTGCGCCTGCACCGCCTGCGGACGCCGCAGGGCTGACCGGCGGTCCGCGCCTCAGTCGGGTGCCCGGATCCCGGCGAGGACGGTGTCGACGACCCTCTCGGGCATGGTGGCCTCGTCCAGGTCGGGGTGCCAGCGCAGCATGCGCTGCAGGAGCATCGGGCCGGTCAGCAGCGCCATGACGAGCTCGACGTCGAGGTCCGCGCGCAGCTCGCCGCTGTGCATCCCACGCCGCAGCACGTCACGCATCAACTGTCGTCGCGGCTCGACGATGTTCTGGTAGAGCTCGTACTGCTCCGGGCTCCGGTTCACCTCCGGCACCAGGCAGGGCATGATGCGGGCCGCGCGGGGGTCGATGTGGTGGCCGACCGCGCCGACCAGCATCACCAGGTCGTCGCGGACCGACCGGCCGGCCGGCGTCGGCGGGGTGCCCTTGAGCGTACGCAGGGCGTCGCGCAGCAGCGCGTCCTTGCCGGGCCAGCGGCGGTAGATGGTGGCCTTGCCGACCCCCGCCCGGCCGGCGATGGCCTCGATGGAGATCGCCTCCACCGTGCTGCCCTCGGCGAGCAGGTCGAGCGTGGCGTCGATGATGGCCTCGTCCGCGCGGACGCTCCGCGGCCGGCCGGGCGGCCGAGGAGCGTCGGCGGTGGAAGTCATGTCGGCTATTCTCCCCGACCCTGGGCCGTGCCGGCCAACTCGGGTTCGGCCACCGGGGGGACGGCCGCCGGGGTGGCGGGACGACCGGGCATCCACCGCAGCACGACGAGGATGCCGAGTCCGGCGACCACCGCCGCGACGACCGCCGCCGTGTGCATCGCCGAGACGAACGCGTCGTTGGCCACCGCGATCAGCTGCGGGCCCGCCGGGCCGAGCTGTCCGGCCGCGGCGTACGCCCCGGAGACCGACTCGCCCGCCGCCTCGCGCGCCCCGGCGGGCAGGTCGCGCAGCGCGCCGTCGACGTCGGCGCGGTACACCGCGGACAGCACCGAACCGAGCACCGCCACACCGAGCGCGCCGGCCACCTGCCGGACGGTGTTGCTGACCGCCGAACCGACGCCGGCCTTCTCCCGGGGCACCGCCGACATGATCGACTCCATGGCGGGGGGCATGATGTTGGCCATTCCCGCGCCCTGGAGGAAGAAGAACACCAGCACCACCCAGATCGGGGTGGTCTCGTCGACGACGGCGAACGCCGCGAGCGCCACCGTGGTCAGCACCAGCCCGACCGTCGAGACGGCCTTGCCGCCGTACCGCTGGACCATGGCCGCGCTGCGCGGCGCGAAGACCAGCTGCGCGGCGGCGAACGGCAGGAAGAGCAGGCCGGTCTCCAGCGGGCTGTAGCCGCGTACCAGTTGCAGGTAGAACGAGCTGAAGAACATCACGCCCATGGCGGCGAAGAACACCAGGCCGACCACGGCCACCGGGGCGGCGAAGCGCGGCACCCGGAACAGCCGTACGTCCAGCGACGGGTGGTCGCTGCGCCGCTCCAGGGCGACGAACCAGGCCAGCACCGCCAGGCCGCCCACGATCGCGCCCCACACCGCCGGCCGGTCGAAGCCGTGCTCGCCGCCGTCGATGATGCCGTACGACAGGGCGACCAGGCCGACCACGGAGAGCACCACGCCCGGCACGTCGACGCGCCCCGGATTCGGGTCACGCGACTCGGGCACCAGCAGGGTCACCAGGATCAGGCCGGCCAGAACCACCGGCACGTTGATCAGGAAGACCGACCCCCACCAGTAGTTCTCCAGCAGTGCGCCGCCGAGCACCGGACCGATCGCCACCGCCAGGCCGACCGCGCCGGCCCACACGCCGATGGCGCGGCCCCGCTCCCGCGGGTCGAAGACGTTGGAGATGATCGACAGGGTCACCGGCATGATGGCCGCGCCACCCACACCCATCAGCGCGCGGGCGGCGATGAGCTGCGCGGGGCTCTGCGCGTACGCCGAGAGCAGCGACGCCAGACCGAACAGCGCCAGGCCGATCAGCAGGAACCGCTTGCGCCCGGCCCGGTCGCCGAGCACACCGAAGGTGAAGAGCAACCCGGCGAACACCAGCGTGTAGGAGTTGATCGACCATTCCAGCTCGGCCTGGGTGGCGCCGAGCCCGTGCACCGGGTCGGCGAGGGTCCGCAGGGCGACGTTGAGGATCGTGTTGTCGAGGACGACCACGAGGAGGCTGATCACCAGCACTCCCAGGATCGCCCACCTCCTCGGGTGTCCGGTGTTCTCGGTCGGTTGCATGTCGGTGCCCCCCGGCTGCCATTTTCGATACGGCTCATACTCGTTATCTGGCGCTGAGCGTAGACCGGCGATTAACGATACGGAACCGATCCGTATCTTATGTGACCGCCCCCACGTCAGGTCTCGCGCCCCGGGGTCGTTGTTGGTCAACTCGGGTTCTGTGAAGTTGGGCTGTCCGGGTGGAGCCGATGGCCCGGTTTCAGTGATGTCGAGTGGATCTCCGCCCGGCCCCCTGGCCGCGGCGTCCGTTATCAGGCCCGGTGTCCGGTTTCGGGGTGTGACCGGGGGCATCCTGACGGCGGAATCGTGGCCGGCCGGGGGTCGTTACATTGGTGGACGATCGAGTAGGACGCGCAGCCCCCGGGCGTGGGTCGCCCGGCCCCGGAATGACGGTGGCCGGCCGGTCGTTGAATCCCCTCGACGAACACGGGACCGCCGACA
>NZ_JBFAMU010000551.1:0-3063 GCF_040656655.1 Micromonospora sp. NPDC049799 | reverse complement strand
GCCCGACCTGCGGCTCGCGGTGGTGGCCGGCGACGAGGCGACCGTCGCCCGGGTGGCCGGCCGGCTGCGGGTCGGCGCCGGCTGGGTGTCCACCGTGCTGCAGCGTCTCGTGCTCGCCCTCTGGTCCGACCCGGCGGTGGCCGAGCGGGTGGCGCGGGCGGGGGAGAGCTATGAACGCCGCCGCGCCGGGCTGCTCGCCGAGCTGGCCGACCGGGGCGTCCCGGCCCGGGGGCGCAGCGGCATCAACGTCTGGGTGCCGGTGCTCGACGAGACCAGCGTGGTCACCGCCCTACGGGACGCCGGGTGGGCGGTCGCCCCGGGCGGGCTCTACCGGATCGGCGCCGGGCCGGCGGTCCGACTCACCGTCAGCACGCTCGACGAGGCCGACCTGGCGCCGCTGGCGGACGCGGTCGCCCGTGCCGTCCGGCCGGGAGCCGCGACGAGCTTCTCCACCTGACCGGGCGGGCGTGGCGGGCCGGCGTGAGTCGGCCCGAACGGGGTAGAACGGTCGTCATGGCCGAGACCGACACCGCCCCCGGCGCCCAGCAGTTCATCCCGCCGCAGGCCGACACCCTCGACGAGCTGCGCGCCGCCGCCACCGGCTGCCGGGGCTGCGAGCTGTACCGGGACGCCTCCCAGACGGTCTTCGGTCGGGGCGACGAGAGCGCGCGGGTGGTGTTGGTGGGGGAGCAGCCCGGCGACATGGAGGACCAGAAGGGCCTGCCCTTCGTCGGCCCCGCCGGCCGGCTGCTGCGCAAGGCCGTCGACGACGCCGGACTGGACCCGGCGCACATCTACCTGACCAACGCCGTGAAGCACTTCCGCTTCGAGCTGCGGGGCAAGCGGCGCATCCACCAGACCCCCGACCGGGTGCACATCACCGCCTGCCGTCCCTGGCTGGTCGCCGAGTTCGCCCGGCTCCGTCCGGAGATCGTGGTGGTGCTCGGGGCGACCGCGGCGAAGGCGCTGCTCGGCCCGACCTTCCGGGTCACCCGGCAACGCGGCGAGCTGCTGCCCTGGCCCGCCTCGGCCCAGCACCCGGAGGACTTCGCCCGGGTGCCGGTGGACAACACCGGGAAGGTGGCGGACGCCCCGGAGGCCCGCCTGCTGGCCACCATCCACCCCTCGGCGGTGCTGCGCGCCGACGACCAGGACGCGGCGTACGACGGACTGGTCGCCGACCTGACCGTGGCCGCCCGCGCCCTCGCCTGACCGTCACGCCCCTGGGCAGGTGCGGTGAGCGGTGCCACACTTGCCGCCATGGAGCAGCATCTCTACGAGCGTGACCACGCCGAGTTCCGTGACCTGTGCCGCGAGTTCCTCGCCCGCGAGGCGGTGCCGCACCACGAGCGCTGGGAGGCCGAGGGGATCGTCGACCGCGAGGTGTGGCGCAAGGCCGGCCGGGCCGGGCTGCTCGGCATGGACGTCGACCCCGAGTACGGCGGCGGCGGCCAGCAGGACTTCCGGTTCAACGCGGTGCTGGTCGAGGAGATCGTCGCCGCCGGCTGCTCCGGCCTCGGGTTCGGGCTGCACAACGACGTGGTGGCCCCGTACCTCACCGAGCTGACCAGCGACGACCAGCGCAAGCGGTGGCTGCCCGGCTTCTGCTCCGGCGACCTGGTGACCGCGATCGCGATGAGTGAGCCGGGCGCCGGCTCGGACCTGGCCGGAATCCGCACCACCGCCGTACGCGACGGCGACACGCTGGTCCTCAACGGCCAGAAGACGTTCATCACCAACGGTGAGATGGCGGACCTGGTGCTGGTGGTGGCCCGGACGGCGGACCAGGGCGCGCACGGGGTGAGCCTGGTGGCGGTGGAGGCGGGCACGCCCGGTTTCACCCGGGGCCGGCGGCTGGCCAAGGTGGGCCTGAAGGCCAACGACACGGCGGAGCTGTTCTTCGACGACTGCCGGGTGCCGGCGGAGAACCTGATCGGCACCGAGAACCACGGCTTCTACCACCTGATGGGGAACCTGCCCCGGGAGCGGCTCAGCATCGCGATCGCGGCGGTGGCGGCGGCGGAGAAACTGCTCGCGGTCACCCTGGACTACGCCCGGTCCCGGGAGGCGTTCGGCCGGCCGATCGGGAAGTTCCAGCACAACCGCTTCCTGCTGGCCGAGCTGGACACCGAGGTCACCATCGCGCGGACGTTCGTCAACCACTGCGTCGCCGAGTTCAACGCGGGGCGCCTGTCGGTCACCGACGCGGCGAAGGCGAAGTGGTGGACCACCGAGCTGCAGAACAAGGTCGCCGACCGCTGCGTGCAGCTGCACGGCGGCTACGGCTTCATGCTGGAGTACCCCGTGGCGAAGGCGTGGCTGGACGGCCGCGTGCAGACGATCTACGGCGGCACCACCGAGATCATGAAGGAGATCATCGGCCGGGGCCTCGGCCTGTAGCGAAACCGGGTCCCGGAGAGCGGGGTGGATGCGCAAGGATGGGAGCGCTGTCCACCCCTTACCGCTCCGGGAGCCCGCCGATGGCCACCGACCTGACCGCGCCGGTCCGTACCGCTCCGGACGTCGTACCGATCCAGCGCCGGACGCTGCGCCTGCTGTTCGTCACCCAGATCATCGGCGGGATCGGCGTGACCATCGGCATCTCGGTGGGCGCGTTGCTCGCCGCCCGGGTCGCCGGCACCGCGGTCGCCGGTCTGGCGCAGAGCGCCGCCGTGGTCGGTGGGGCACTGCTCTCCGTACCGGTCACCCGGATCATCAACGGGCACGGCCGCCGGCCGGGGCTGGCGGTGGCGTACCTCGCGGGCACTGTCGGCGCCGTGCTGGTGGTGGTCGCCACGGTCACCCGCCTGGTGCCGCTGCTCTTCCTGGGCATGTTCTTCTTCGGCGGCGGGACGGCCGCCGGCCTCCAGGCCCGTTACGCGGCGGTCGACCTCGCCGAGCCCGCCCGGCGGGGCCGGCAACTGTCCCTGATCGTCTGGGCCACGACCATCGGGGCGGTGGCCGCGCCGAACTTCGCCGCGCTCGCCGACCGCACCACCTCCGGCTGGGGGCTGCCGCCGCTGGCGGGCCCGTTCGCCTTCAGCGCCGCCGCGTTCATGATCG
>NZ_JBFAMU010000550.1:0-3087 GCF_040656655.1 Micromonospora sp. NPDC049799 | reverse complement strand
GATGAGGTACTTGGAGCCGTGCTTCACGGCGATTGGAAGCTCAGCGGGGTTCGATTGTCCAGTCTGGGCCATATCTCGGGCCAGGCTGATAAGTGCCTCTGCACCCTCTTCCAACAGCCGGTTGATCGCCTCGCGGTCACTGGAAGTGCCATCGGGGAGCCGCGGGTTCTCGGGGTCGAGCATGACCTGCGACGGTCGCAACCTCATGTAAGACACAGGCGGCTCCTCGTGATGTTTCTGTGGACCCTATCGTGATCACGCGCCACACGTCCAAGGCGGCCCGTCCAGCACTTTCGGTGCAAATCGGTAATAAGTCCACGGATCCTTGTCAGTTTCCAGACACAACAGGCCTCACCTGGTCATCTATCCATCCCGTCTGCCCTCGGCCCGCCCTTCAGGGGAGCGGGCCGCCGCCCGGCCCGCCATGTCAAGCGGACCTTGACGGCTGGTTCGGGCGCTGGCGGGCCGGGCGGTGGTCTGCTCGGCTCGTCCCGGGTCGAGGGCAGATGGGATGGCTTACCGCAACCACCCACGGACCGCGACCGGCCGACGGACACCCCGCCATCCTGGAGCCGGAGCGCCCCCGCCGGAGGCGCAGTGACCGCAACCCCGCGAGCACCGGCAGCTCCCGACGCGGCCGGCGTGCGCTCCCCTACGCCGCGCGGGCTCTTGGCCGCGTGGCCCGGCCGGCTGCCGGCCCATCACCTCACGGTCGACGGCCTGTCGTTCTGCGGCGGCCCCTTGGGCTTCTCGCTTCCGCGCCAGCCGCCGGGCGTGTTGCGTGGCCGGAGTCGGAGCGCCAGCGGAGCGACGGACGCGCGCCCAGGCGGCGGCGCGTGCGGCCCGTTCAGGGCCGCCTTGAAGACGTACAGAAACTTTGAACCGATCGGCCGGCAGCCGCCGGCGACTCGCTGCTGGGACCATAGATGGGTGGACGAGCCGGTGACGAGCACGGCCGGTGGCCCTGTCGCGCATGAGGACGCTTTCCAGCGGAAGGTCGTGTCGCTCCGCGCTGCTCTGCGGCGATCGGCCATGGGCCTGGCCTTTGGGGCTCTTTTTGTTCTGGCCACCTCATGGTTCGACTCGGACGGGATAGGCGCCTTGTTGGGTGCGCTGATCTTCCTGCATCAAGAGGAAGATCGGTGGTCCTGGTGGGCTCTTGCGGCAGCGCTACTGATGGCGGTACCTGCGGCCCTCATCGCGGCGTGGATGTTCGAGGGATCGTTGGGGCAGCCTTGGGACGGCTTCCTTGGCTCCGTACTGGCTGCCTTACCCGCAAGCGTCGCCTACGCCGCCGTCACACAAATGCAGCCCGAGGTGCAGAGCCCGAACGTCTGACAGAGAGCGTCCCCGCCGCCAGCGGCCGACGGCTTACCCGCCTCAGCTCGGTGGCTGCGTGACCACCTCGCCAGCCCGCTCCCGCCACTGCCCACCGTCGGCTTGGACGAGACGCCGCACCATCTGCCGAGCTTCGTCCTCGTTGTCGAACTCCCACCGGAGGACTTTGCCTGTCTCGGAGTCTCCGGCCCGGGCCACGACGTGCCACCGCACCTCACGCGCGAGCCACACATCACGCCGCGTCAGCCGCCCCCAGGTGCCGTTCCACCAGCGAGCGACCAGCTCCTTTGCCACCAGATGATCGTACACACGTTCGACTGCCGCGCGTGGGAGGTGCCATAAGAGGTAGGAATGCCAGAATGATGAGCGTGGGATCTGGCCCAGACACAACCGCGGAGTGGTGGACGACCTCCGACGTAGCTGCGTACCTCGGAGTCAAGGTGGCGACTGTCTCCAACTACCGCAAGCGGAGCCAGATGCCAGAGCCCGATGCGACGGTCGGACGCACCCACATGTGGCGCCCGAGCCGGATCGTGTCCTGGCACGAAAGCCGACCGCGACCGGGCGTCGGCGGTCGCCCCAGCCCTCGTCAACACAGGTGAGAGCGGATCTCGGCGTCAACTCGCGCTGAGGGTCCGAACCTCGTCCAGGTACGAGAGCGCCTGTGGGTCGTTCGGGTACCGCTCCCGCAGAAGCGTCGCCAGCTCCTTGGAGCACATCAAGAGAGACGGCAACGACTTGCGGTCACCTACAAGCGCCTGCCGTCCGTGAGCGACTGCCCGCTCAAGGTCGCCGGCCCGAGCGGCTGCGACGCCGAGCGTGACCCGCGCTTCGGCAATTCGCATCGGCTTCCGCTCGGTCCCGTCATGGTCGGTCGACGAGTGGATGACCTGCTCGGCGTACATCTCCGCTAGGCGATCCTCACCTGCCAGCCGGTAGCAGTCCATCGCGTAGAAGTCGAACTTCGCTGGGTCCACGACGAAGTGGTGATCGGTGTTCTCGGGGTATGGCAGCGATTCAAGTAGCGTCCGGCCCTTGTCTAGAGCCATCTCGACCTGTCGTCTGTCACCAAGTCGCGCCCACGCCTTGGCGCGCTGGCCGGCGAGCTGCACAGCGGCACTACTGCCGGCTGCGATTGATTCGCCCGCCTCGGCGGCTGCAATGACACCTCGGTAGTCACCTTGGGTCAGCGCATACCAGGCCCGCATCTCGTACGCCCATCCGGATACTGCGCTGTTTCCTGCTTCCTCCCCGAGCGTCAACGCGGCCTTGCGGGTTCCCTCGGCGATACGTCGTAGTCCCATGTCGTACTCAACACAGCCGACGAGCAATGCGACCCATCCCGCCAAGGTCAGTACCTCTTGGTGCTGGGCGAGAGTCAGCCGGCGATCCATCAGAGCAGTGATCCGACGCAACCACGCTCGACCTTCGACTCGGAGCTGGTCGGAGGACATGTACGGGTACTCGCTGCAAAGACGATCGGCTGTAATTCGGAGTGCTTCCAAGGTGGCATTGGAGACGTCCGAGGTTCGCAGCCGAGCAAGGATCTCGACGGTCTCCATTCCTGTGCCAGCGATCAGCTCGGCGTCAGCGTCATGGGGAACCGTGGGTGGGAAGAAGGCGGCCGTGACAGTCCCGAACGTCTTCGCAATCAACGCCTTGTAGAAGCCGTCAGGCTCCGAGCTGCCAGACTCCCATCTCTTCCAGTTCCGTAGGAGCGTGCTGTCAGCGGGTAGCTGCTCGGCCGCA
>NZ_JBFAMU010000549.1:0-3088 GCF_040656655.1 Micromonospora sp. NPDC049799 | reverse complement strand
CGGCGCCGGGCCCGGGGCCGCCGACGGCACCGGCGCGCAGCGGCAGGGCCGGCGCGGGCGGCAGGCTGTCCAACCGGTCCCGCCAGTACGCCTCGGCAGCCTGGTACTCGCGGCCCTCCCGGGCCGCCTCCTCGGCCAGGACGTAGTCCCGGTAGGACAGTGGCAGCGGCTCGGGCGCCCAGTCCGGGTCGGTGTAGAACCGTCGCCAGTCGCGGAACAGCAGTTGGAGGCTGAACGCGTCCATGATGAGCACGTTGATGCTGACGTGCAGCCGGATCCGGCGCTCGTCGACCAGCGAGGCACGCAGGTCGAACAGCGGCCAGTGCTCCGGCGGCAGCAGGTGGTGCCCCATCTCCGCCCGGGTCTTGGCCAGCGCGGCCCAGCGTTCGTCGTCGGGCACCGCGCGCAGGTCGGCCACCGGCAGGTCGTACGGCGGCACCTCGGGCAGGATCCGCTGCCGCCCGTCCGGGTCGACCACCGCGCGGAGCATGTCGTGCCGGTCGATCACCCTGCGCAGGCTCTCCGCCAGCCGGGCCGGGTCGAGGTCGAGCCCGTCCAGCTCGAAGTAGTAGTGGGTGGCGACGCCGCCCAGCTGCAGCGCCGGGTTGCGCCCCACCCAGTAGGCGTGCTGGATGTCGGTCAGCGGGAACGGCTCGTACCGCTCCGCGGGTCGGGGCACGATCTCCGGCGGTGCGCCGCCGTCGGACATCCGGCGCAGCAGCGCGACCAGCGCGTCCCGGTGCTCGCGCAGCTCATCCCGCAGCTGCGGGGTGAGCGCGCCGGCGGCGGCCCGGACGTCCAGCCGGTCGTCGACCAGGCGCAGCCGCACACCGCGGCGGTGCAGTTCGGACAGTAGGTCAGGCGCCGTCATGATTTCTCCTGCCAGGGTCTCGGGTCGTCGGGGCGGGACGGCCGCCGGCGTCGCCGCCGGCGGGGGACGGTGGTCATCGGCCCGGAGCGCCGGCCGGGGTGCCCAGGGCGGCGGTCACCCCGTCGACGAACTCCGGCCAGCCGTACATCCCGGAGATGAAGCCGAAGAAACGGTCCATCTGCTCCTGGTGGCCCTGGATCGCCCGGAGCACGTCGAGCAGCTCGTCGGCCGGGCGCAGCTGGGCCGCCTGGAGGTTGAAGTGGTAGGTGGGCAGGGATTCCCGATCGCGCCGGACGGTGTAGTCGACCAGGGCCCGGTCCACCGGCCGCTCCCCGGCCAGCGCCGGGACCAGGTGCTCGGCGAGCAGCGCGGCGTGTCCGATGGCGTCGCTGATCCCGTTGGCCCCGATCGAGTCCTTGTGGTAGCCGGCGTCGCCGACCAACGCCCAACCCGGGCCGCTGCCCCGACGGAAGAAGTTCGGCAGTCGGCCGGTGCCGACGTAGCGTTCCTCGCGCCGGCCGGACCGGACCCGCTCCAGGACGCTCGGCGCGGCCAGCTCCAGCGAGCGGAGGTACGAGCCCTCGATGTCCTTGCGGACCTCGTCGAACTCCTCGCGTGGCGCCTGCACGCAGACCATCACGAGGCCGTCGTTGGTCGGTACCGCCCCGACCAGCCGGCGATGGTCGACGAAGACCTCGTAGTCGGCGGTGAACCCGCTCCAGTAGGTGTAGTAGACGCAGCAGAGCGAGGGCACGGCCTCGTACTTCGGCGCCCGCACCTTCTTGGCGACCACGGAGTCCAGCCCGTCCGCCCCGATCACGACCCGGGCCCGCTCGGTGAACTCGCCGCCCGGCCCTCGGGCCCGGATCCCGACCACCCGGTCGCCGTCCCAGAGCAGGTCGGTGACGTTGCACTCCTCGCGCAGGTCGGCGCCCGCCGCCTCGGCCGCCCGGACGAGCAGGGTGTCCAGGACGAAGCGGCGCGGGCCGTAGCCGGCCCGGATCCCGTCCACGGCCGGCGCGCAGCCGGTCACCGGCACCCCGGCGAGCGTCCAGCGGGACACCTCCAGCGGCGGGCAGCCACTGGCGCGCAGCCTGTCCAGCAGGCCCCAGCCGGCCAGCCGCGCGATGGTCGGCGGGTGCACGTAGTGGGTGGACATCGTGTCGCTGGGAAAGCTCGCCCGGTCCAGCAGCAGCACCCGGTGCCCGGCCCGCGCCAGGAGCATCGCGGTGGTGGCACCGGCGCAGCGCGCACCGACGACGATCGCGTCGTACATGCGGACTCCTCGAAAACCGCCCGGCAGGGTGTCACCATGGTGCGACGGCCGACGATCCCAAGGCCATACGGAAAACGTAAAGATATTTACGACACATCAATGTGTGGGGCTCATTTTCGGGGTACCGGGACAACGCGGTCACGCAGTGCTGGAAGACCCCCCTACGGCGCGTAGACATTGCCCTTATCGTGGGGAATGAACTGCTCGGACGTCCCCTAGCCGCAGCCATGCGATTGACCGTCTCATTGGCGCGGCCATACCGTCCGAACTCGACGTGTGCAATTCGATCCGGGGGGTTGGATAGATGGGGCAACCGGCACAGAAACGGGCGATCGCCATTTCGCCGGAGGACCGGAAGGCTCTCGTCTTCCTGTCCACAGGTGACCGTCGGGGTGGGGAACCACTGCGCGCCGCCATCGTGCTGACCGCCGCCACCGGCCTGTCGTACGCGGAGACGGCCCGCCGGCTGGCCACCACCCGGCCGACCGTGGCGACCTGGCTGCGCCGCTACGCCGAGGAGGGTGTTCCGGGCCTACGCGACCGGCTACGCCCCGGCCGCCGACCGCTGGTGCAGGACACCGACGTGGTGCTGCGGACGCTGTGCACCGCACCGCCCGGTGGGGTTGCCTGGTCCAGCCGAGCGCTCGGGGTCGAGCTGGGTCTCTCCAACGGCACGGTGGCCCGGATCTGGCGGCGCTGGGGGCTGCGTCCGACCGAGCCCGCCGTCTTCCGCCTGCCCGGACTGCCCGACCTGGCGCTGGACGGCGCGGAACTGGTCGGACTGCACTGCGATCACCGGGACCGCCTGCTCGTCCTCGCCGCCGGCCCGGCACCGGCCGGCTCCGCCACCGGCCTGGGCCCGGTCGCGACACCGACCTCCCAGAGTATGGGTGAACCTGTACGGGCCTTCCGGCTGCATGCGCACTCCTCCATCGAACCGC
>NZ_JBFAMU010000548.1:0-3093 GCF_040656655.1 Micromonospora sp. NPDC049799 | reverse complement strand
TTCGCGTGGGGGGTTGCAGCGGCGATGTCGCCGGTGCGCGACAAGGAGGCAATTGATGGACGGCCAGACGGACGGGCGGCGGGGCTGGCCGGGACCGCGGCCTTGCGCGCGGCGGCGGTCTCCTCCTTCGCCGGCTCGCCGTTCTCATCGTGCGCGGGCGGCGGTGGCACGGTGGCCATCCACTCGCCCAGGTGGTCCTTGTCGTGCAGGAGGTCCTTGATGTCGTACTCGGCGTACTCGAACTCCGGCGACCAGTAGAGCGCGTCGAACGGGCAGACCTCGATGCAGATGCCGCAGTACATGCAGAGCGAGAAGTCGATGTCGAAGCGGTCGAGCACGTTGCGCTGGCGGGGGCGGGCGGCGCCGGGCACCGCCACCTCCTCCTTGTGCGAGTCGATGTAGATGCACCAGTCCGGACACTCACGCGCGCACAGCATGCAGACCGTGCAGTTCTCCTCCAGCAACGCGATCACCCCGCGCGAGCGGGGCGGCAGCTCGGGGGCGACGTCCGGGTACTGCTGGGTGGTCGTGCGCTTCGTCATCGTCTTCAGCGTGACGGCGAGCCCCTTCACCAGGCCCGCGCCGGGCAGGCCGCGCTCGCCGGTGGTGCCCGGTTCGGTGCGCTCGCCGCTGTCGGTCATGCGGACCATCCTGCCCTGTGCCCCCGGCGCGCGCGACCACCACCCGGGCATCGCCGAAAGTACGGTGACCGTGGGGAGAACGACGCACCGGAAAGGGCTCGCGCAATGACCGCCGCGCTGCACGACGACTACCCGCCGCCGGGCGAGTGGACGACGGACGATCTCGATCGCCTGCCCGACGACGGCCGCCGCCACGAACTCCTGGACGGAAACCTCATCAGGTCGCCCTCCCCCACGCGACTCCACCAGTCCATCGCACTGATGCTCGGGGCAGCTCTTCAGGAGACCTGCCCCGCCGACCTCGACGTCACCCAGGGCGTCGCGGTGCGGATCTCCCGGACCCGGGCGTTCATCCCGGACCTGCTGGTCACCGAACTCGACGCCGCCGTGCGCAACCCGTCGCACTACCGGCCCAACGAGGTGCTGCTGGTGGTCGAGATCGTCTCAGAGGGCTCACGCAGCATCGACCGGGTTCTCAAGCCGGCGCTGTACGCCGAGGCGGACATCCTCTACTTCTGGCGGATCGAGACCGAGACCGGGATCGTCGTGCACGCCCACAAGCTCGACCCGGTCAAGCAGATCTACGTCGAGACGGCCCGCATGCCCGACGGCATCCTGCTGCCCGAGCCCTGGGAGATGGACATTCCGCTGGCCCGGATCACGCCCCGGGCCCGGTGACCCCACCCAGCGGCGGGAGCATCTCGACGCCGAGCTGCTGGAGAAGCTGGAACAGTTCGTTGCAGCTCCACACCTCGACGATCAGGCCGGCGTCGTCGAAGCGCAGGAACGTCGCCCCGGAGTAGCTGACCACCTGCCCGGTCGGCGGCACCGGGCCGAACTGCCCGACCTGGGTGCCGGCGGCCCGCCAGTGCACCGCCACCCGGTCCCCGGTCGCCACCAGGTCCACGATCTTGTACCGCAGGTCGGGAAACGCGGCCCGCCGCTCGCGGTGCCAGGCCAGCGCCGCCTCCGGGCCGGTCCCGCCGAGCCCCGGGCACTGCGGCGCGATCACCTCGTACGCCGACTCCTCCCGCTTCGCGTTCCACACGTCGGCGATGAAGCGGCGGGCGGCGGCCTCCACGTCGGTCATCGCGGCAGCCTAGTGCGGTGTCCACTAGCGTTCACCGGGTTTCCGGTGGTCGTTGTGGATCCTCGCCTTTCGAGCGAGCGACTCCCCACGGATGTGGTGGGGCGGGCCTCCGCGGGCCAACTGATCCTCGCGCCGTCATCGCGGGGCGGCGGGGATCAGGTCACCGCACCAGCCGGGCCCGCCGCGTCAGCTCGCCACCGCCCTGACGAGCTCGCCGCGCCGGGGCAGGCGGGAGCGGCGATGATGGGACGAGCGGGGAGACGACGTGGAGGGGGCGGGCGTGGGCGGGACGACCGGAAGCGGTACGGCCAGGGGTGACGAGGCGCAGGAACGTACCGGCGGGAAGTACGTCGAGCCGGGCGGTGAGTTCACCCGCGACCAGCGCTACATCGCCACCCGGATCACGGCCGACGGGCGGGACGGCTGGCCGGTGGAGCCGGGACGGTACCGGTTGGCGGTCAGCCGCGCCTGCCCGTGGGCGAACCGACTGATCATCGTCCGCCGGCTGCTGGGACTGGAGGACGCCATCTCGATGGCGGTGGCCGGCCCGACCCACGACAAGCGGAGCTGGACGTTCGACCTGGACCCGGACGGCCGGGACCCGGTCCTCGGCATCGAGCGGCTGGCCGACGCGTACTTCCGGCGGTTCCCCGGCTACGACCGCGGCATCACCGTGCCGGCATTCGTGGACGTGCCGACCGGGCAGGTGGTCAGCAACGACTACGCGATGATGAGCCTGGACCTGTCGACGGAGTGGACCGCGTACCACCGCGAGGGCGCGCCGGACCTGTACCCGGAGCGGCTGCGCGACGAGATCGACGAGGTCAACGCCGTGGTCTTCGCCGACGTGAACAACGGCGTCTACCGCTGCGGGTTCGCCGGCAGCCAGGAGGCGTACGAGAAGGCGTACCACCGGCTGTTCGACCGGCTGGACTGGTTGACCGAGCGGTTGTCCGGGCAGCGCTACCTGGTGGGCGACACCATCACCGAGGCGGACGTACGGCTGTTCACCACGCTGGTCCGCTTCGACCCGGTCTACCACGGCCACTTCAAGTGCAACCGGCAGAAGTTGAGCGAGATGCCGGTGCTGTGGGCGTACGCGCGGGACCTCTTCACCACGCCCGGCTTCGGTGACACCGTCGACTTCGACCACATCAAGCGGCACTACTACGAGGTGCACCGGGACATCAACCCGACCGGCGTGGTGCCGCTCGGCCCCGACCTGTCGAACTGGCTCACCCCGCACGGCCGGGAGTCCCTGGGCGGGCGGCCCTTCGGCGACGGCACGCCCCCGCCACCCCCACCACCGGCCGAGCGGGTCGACCCCACCCACACGCCGCTGCGCTGACCCGGGACCCGCGC
>NZ_JBFAMU010000547.1:0-3109 GCF_040656655.1 Micromonospora sp. NPDC049799 | reverse complement strand
CGTGGTGATGCCCGACCGGCTCTCCTCGCCGATGAAGAAGTGGTTCACGGAGTGCGTGGTCGTCGCCGACACCGAGACCATCGTGGCCGCCACGGTCACCGCCCTGCACGACGCCCCGGACGGCACGGTGCTGCTGCCCGGCGTGGTCCTCGGCACCCGGCTCACCCCGGCCGGGCCGGCCGCCGACGGCTGGCGTCCGGTGTGCGTACCGGGGTACACCGACCCGCTCTGGCTGCCCGCCGTGCATGCCGTGCCGGTGCCCACCGCGCCGCCGTCGGCCGGGCAGGTGCTCGACGTCGCCCGCCGGTTCCGTGACCTCGTCTACGTGTGGGGAGGCATGTCCGCGTACGGCATCGACTGCTCCGGCCTGGTCCACCTGGCCTGGCGGCGATTCGGGGTGACCCTCCCCCGGGACGCCGACGACCAGGCCGCCGCGACCACGCCGGTGCCACTGGGCGCGGAACGCCCCGGCGACCTCTACTTCTTCGCCCGGCCGGGTCGGCACATCCACCACATAGGCATCGTCACCGCCGAGCCACACGGCGACGACCGGCGGATGCTGCACGCCTGCTACCGGAAGCGGCGGGTGCTGGAGGAACGGCTGCCCGAGGAGCGCACCGCCACCCTGGTCGCCGCCCACCGGGTCTGAGCCGGGGCCGGAAACGGATCGAGGGACGCCCCGGGGGGACGTCCCTCGATCCTCACGCGTGGGCGCTCAGCGGCGCGCCTCGGCCAGTTCCCGCCGGCGGTCACGGGAGGACTTGACCAGGCTGGCGATGGTGGCGATCAGCAGGGTGCCCAGGATGACCAGCAGCGACAGCCAGATCGGGATGTGCGGGGCCCAGCCCACGTGCTCGCCACCGTTGATGAACGGCAGGTTGTTGTCGGCGAGCGCCTCCAGCACCAGCTTGACGCCGATGAAGCCCAGCACCACGGCCAGGCCGTAGCTGAGGTAGATGAGCCGGTCCAGCAGGCCGCCCAGCAGGAAGTACAGCTGCCGCAGACCCATCAGCGCGAAGACGTTCGCGGTGAAGACCAGGTACGGCTCCTGGGTGATGCCGAAGATCGCCGGGATCGAGTCGAGGGCGAAGATGAGGTCGGTGGTGCCGATCGCGATCATCACGATCAGCATCGGCGTGAAGAACCGCCGGCCGTTCACGTGGGTGGTCAGCTTCGCGCCGTCGTAGTCCCGCGAGATCGGCAGCGCCTTGCGACTCCACCGGATGAGCACGTTCTCGGTGAACTCGTCCTCGTCCGGCTCGCCCTGTCGGGCCAGGTTGATCGCGGTGTAGATCAGGAACGCGCCGAAGATGTAGAACACCCAGGAGAACTGGGAGATCAGCGCGGCGCCGGCCGCGATGAACCCACCGCGCATGACCAGCGCCAGCACGATGCCGACGAGCAGCACCTTCTGCTGGTACTGCCGGGGTACGCCGAAGCGGGCCATGATGATCACGAAGACGAACAGGTTGTCCACCGAGAGGCTGTACTCGGTGAGCCAGCCGGTGTAGAACTGGCCGGCGGCGCTGGGGCCGGAGGCGAACCAGACGCCCGCGCCGAAGATCAGGGCCAGGGCCACGTAGAAGCCCACCCAGAGGCTCGACTCGCGCACGCTCGGCTCGTGTGGACGCCGACCGATGATCAGCAGGTCCACGAGCAGGATGGCGGTCAGTGCGACGAGGGTCCCCGCCCACACGACTCCGGACACGTCCAAGATTCATTCCTCCGGCAGACACGCAGCGACGGGCACACCGTACGCCCTCACGGAGCGTCCGGTGCCGGTGACGCTGACTCTGGTGACTGTCGGAGGTCTCTTCCGCCACCGACCCGCACGCGGGACGGCGACCGACGGGCCGGGTCGCGCCACCGGGGGGCCGGCGTTCGACCGTGCTGACGACTCCGTCGCGAGGGAATACTCCCCTCCTCCACCGCCATTCTCGCCCACTGCGGCCAGTCACCGCACCTTGGGCCCTCGGTGTCCCTGCACACGGGTCCTCGCGGGAGTACCCCGCGTCACGTCGCGTAGGGCGTCCTAGGAGGCTAGCCTTCGACGGGAAGCAGCGGGTCGGCCAGGTCCCAGCCGACCGCGAGCAGGTCCTCGCAGGCCGCGACCGCCTCGGCCAGCCGCCGCTCGTGCGGGCCGGTCAGCTCGACCACGGGCACCCCGGACCCGGCCAGCTCGGCCCGGAACCGGTCGGTCATCCAGGCCCGCAGGTGCCGCCCGTCGCGCAGCCCGTCGTCGTCGAAGGGCACGCCGACGTGGTCGGTGAGCAGATAGAGCGCCGGCCGCCGCGCCGCCGCCCGGACCTCCGCCGACGCGGAACCGAGGTACCGCTCCTCCCACACCGCGGTGGCCCGCGCGTCGGGGTCACACACCAGCAGCGGCCCCGACGACCGTGCGGCCCGGTCCTCGGCCGCCTGCTGCTCGCGTACCACCTCGACGAAGTCGTCCCGGTCCCAGGTCACGTCGAAGACCGTCGCGTCGGCCCGGTCGAGGCGCAGCCGGGCCAGCTTGCGCGCGGTCAACTCCCGGCCGTACTCCGGCACCCACACCGTGCCGAGGCGCGCGGCGAGCGCGGCGGCCATCGTGGTCGTACCGGTCGACTCGGCGCCGACCACCACGACCCGGCGGACGAACCACGCCCGGACGGCCGCGTGCAGGTGGGCCCAGTGACCCGCCGGGTCCGCGCGCACGGCGGTCCCGGAGACCGGCACCGTCCGCCGCTCCGGATCCACACACACCGCTAGGGCGTCGAAGCGCCGCGCCAACTCGTCGCCGTACGCCTCGGACGAGAAGACCGCGTCGACCCCCGCCCCGCCCAGCGCCGCCCGGAACACCGCGCAGTGCAGGTCCCACACGGCCGGATCGTCGTAGTCCACCGGATGGTCGTCGTACACCCCGACGAACCGCACCCACGGCGTGACCCCGTGTGCCTCGCGCAGCCAGTCCAGCCGCAGCTCCAACGGGATCGACTCGCGGCGGGACGGGGCCACCACGACGGTGACCGCGGCGCAGCGCGCGGCGGCGGCGGCGATCAGGGCATGGTGCCCGGCGTGCGGGGGGTAGAACTTGCCCACCACCAGCCCGTGCCGGAACTCCGTCCCGGGG